>DASUSH010000059.1:0-2428 GCA_036375215.1 Solirubrobacterales bacterium | reverse complement strand
TCTCGGCTTCGCCGGCTCGCGCCGTCAGGCGCGCCAGCTGATCCGTCACGGGCACTGGACGATCAACGGCCGTCGCGTCGACATCCCGAGCTACCAGGTCAAGGAGGGCGACGTGATCGCCTTCAAGACCGGCAGCCCGGCCGAGCCCGTCATCCGCGACGCCACCGAGCTCACCGCTCAGGTGCCGGCGTGGCTGCAGGCCGACCACGATTCGCTCACGGCGAAGGTGCTCCGCAAGCCGGAGCGGCGTGAGATCGCCGCTCCCGTGCAGGAGCAGCTCATCGTCGAGCTCTACTCGAAGTGACCACACGCGCCGCCCTGGTCGCGGCGCGCTCCGACAACTAGGACATCTCTCCCTGATGCTCGACTTCCAGATCCCTCGCATCACCGGCGAATCCGTCGAGGACAACCGCGGCTCGTTCGTCATCGAGCCTCTCGATCGCGGCTTCGGCTACACGTTCGGCAACTCGCTGCGCCGTGTCCTCCTGAGCTCGCTCGCGGGCGCGGCGGTGACCAGCGTTCGGATCGAGGGCGTCGCGCACGAGTTCTCGACGATCAGCGGTGTCACCGAGGACGTGACCGACATCGTCCTGAACCTCAAGGGCATCGTCTGCCGCATGCACTCCGACGCGACCGAGGTCGAGGCCCCGCTCGTCGTCTCGGGCCCCGGCGACGTCACGGCCAAGGACATCGACCTGCCCGCGGGCGTCGAGATCCTCAACCCCGACGTGCACATCGCGACGCTCGAGAAGAAGACCAAGCTCGAGATGTACATGACGATCGGCCGGGGCCGCGGCTACCGCCCGGCGGAGGACAACAAGTCCCCCGACCAGCCGATCGGCGTCATCCCGATCGACTCGATCTTCTCGCCGGTCCGCCGCGTCGCGTACTCGGTCGAGGGCGCGCGCGTCGGTCAGCGCACGGACTTCGACAAGCTGACCCTCGACATCGAGACCGACGGCTCCATCGAGCCGGCGGCCGCGCTGCGCGAGGCGTCGGAGATCCTCATCTCGCAGCTGGCGATCTTCACCGACGCCGACCGCGTCGAGGAGCTGCGCCAGGGCCCCGCGGGGGCGCTGGACGGCGCTGCGGCCAACGGCCCGGCCGGTGCCGTGGGCACCGGCGGTGCCGCGCCCGGCCCGATGCACGACATCCTCATCGAGGAGCTCGAGCTCGGCGTGCGCTCGTACAACTGCCTCAAGCGCGCGGGCATCCAGACGGTCGGCGACCTCATCTCGAAGTCCGAGAGCGAGCTCGCCGCGATCCCGAACTTCGGCAAGAAGTCGATCGACGAGGTCGTCGAGACCCTCCACGCTCGCGGCCTGGACCTGCGGGAGGACTAGGACCGTGCGGCACCAGAAGACGCGCCACAAGCTCTCTCGCGACGCGGCGCACCGCAAGTCGCTGCTGGCGAACCTGTGCAAGGAGCTGATCGACCACGAGCGCATCAAGACGACCGAGGCGAAGGCCAAGGCCGTCAAGCCCGAGGTCGAGGAGCTCATCACCCTCGCCAAGCGCGGCGACCTGCACGCGCGGCGCCAGGCGCTGTCGACGCTGAACCAGGACAAGTTCATCGTCCACAAGCTGTTCGAGGAGGTCGCCCCGCGGTACGCGGAGCGCCCCGGCGGCTACACCCGCATCCTCAAGCTCGGGCCGCGCCGGTCGGACTCGACCGAGATGGTCTTCATCGAGCTCGTCTAGGCGCGCTCGATGAGCCGGATCTGCGAAAGGCCGCCTCCGGGCGGCCTTTCTCGTGCTCAAGGTACGGTCGGCGGGATCGTGCTCCGTCTCCGCCCCGCCACGACGGCTGATGCCGACGCCCTCGCGCAGACGGTCGCGGAGGGCTTCGAGGCCTACCGGGACTTCGCGCCGAACGGCTGGCGCCCGCCGGACCGGCTCGAGCTGGCGATCGGGATCGCGGTCCGGCTGCGCTCCGACGACCAGGTCACCTGGGTGGCCGAGGACCAGGACGCGACGATCGCCGGACAGGTCGCCTACGTCCCCGCCGCCAGCTCGCGCCACCCGGTCCAGGACCCGGCGCTCGCCCACCTCGGCCAGCTCTTCGTCCGCCGCCGGCACTGGGGCACGGGCCTGGCCCGCCGGCTGCTCGCCCTGGCCGTCGCCGACGCCGCCGCGCGCGAGTTCGCGGCGATGCGGCTCTTCACCCCCGCCGCCCACGCCCGCGCGCGCCGGTTCTACGAGCGCGAGGGCTGGGAGCCGCGCGGCGAGCCCAGGCTCGAGGAGCCCCTCGGCCTCGAGCTCATCGAGTACCGCCGGTCCCTGACCGGGCGCCCGGGTCCGTAGCGCGGCCGGACCCCGACGGGTGGTCCTGAGGGCGCAGGCGGTAGTGGTAGCTGTGGGAGCGGGTGAAGCCCGCGGCCTCGTAGAGCGCGTGGCCCGCGGCGTTGTCCTGGCGGACCTGGAGGTA
>DASUSH010000058.1:0-33191 GCA_036375215.1 Solirubrobacterales bacterium | reverse complement strand
GGCGCGATCTGGTCGGCGCCGTCGATCGCGAGGTCGAGCCTGTCGACCCCCTCGAAGGGCTCGACCGGGATGCCGAGCTCGCGCGCCTCGACCTCGGTCGCCACCGAGGTCGCGACCGTGCGGATCCGCAGCTCGCGCTCGGCGATCGCGGGCAGCAGGTGCGCGACGGTAGAGCCGGTGCCGAGCCCGACCATCATCCCGTCCTCCACCAGCTCGGCGGCGGCGCGGGCAGCGGCCCGCTTCTCGGCGTCGGCGTCGTTCACGCCTCGAAACCTACCCGCGCGCCTGGCGGGTTAGGATCGACACGATGGGCACGGGCGAGGTCACCGACGTCGGGCGGGAGTGGGACGACGTCGATGCGCTCTGCGTCAACACGATCCGGACGCTCTCGATCGATGCGATCCAGAAGGCGAACTCGGGGCATCCCGGGACTCCGATGGCGCTCGCCCCGGTCGCGTACACGCTCTGGCAGCGCTTCCTGCGCTTCGACCCCGCCGACCCGATCTGGCCGAACCGCGACCGCTTCGTGCTCTCGGCGGGCCACGCGTCGATGCTCCTCTACTCGCTCCTCTTCCTCGCGGAGGTGCAGGCGGTCGACCCCGACTACGAGGTCGTGGGCAAGCCCTCGGTGAGCCTCGACGACATCGAGAGCTTCCGCCAGCTCGACTCGCGCGCGCCCGGCCATCCGGAGTACCGCTGGACTTCGGGTGTCGAGACCACCACCGGGCCGCTCGGACAGGGGATCGCGACCTCGGTCGGCATGGCGGTCGCCTCGAAGTGGATGGGCGCACGCTTCAACCGGCCCGACGCCGAGCTCTTCGACTTCGACGTCTACGCGGTCGCCGGCGACGGCTGCCTGATGGAGGGGGTCTCGAACGAGGCCGCCTCGTTCGCCGGGCACCAGCGGCTCGACAACCTCTGCTGGATCTACGACAACAACCACATCACGATCGACGGCCACACCCAGATCACCTACGGCGACGACGTCGCGGCCCGGTTCATGGGCTACGGCTGGCACGTCGAGCGGGTCGGCGACGCCAACGACCTCGGCCTGCTCACGCTGGCGTTCGAGCGTTTCCGCGCCGAGCGCGTCCGGCCGACGCTGATCATCGTCGACAGCCACATCGGCTACGGCTCGCCGCACAAGCAGGACACCGCGGCCGCCCACGGCGAGCCGCTCGGCGAGGAGGAGGTGCGGGAGACCAAGCGCGCCTACGGATGGCCCGAGGACGCGCAGTTCCTCGTCCCCGACGGCGTCAAGGAGCGCTTCGCGGAGGGGGTCGGCGCGCGCGGCGCGAAGGCGCGGTCGGAGTGGGAGCAGATGCTCGAGACCTACTCGAGCGCAGAGCCCGGCCTCGCCGCCGAGGTCGGCCAGATGCAGCGCCGCGAGCTTCCGGAGGGATGGGACGACGGGATCCCGAGCTTCGGCGTCGACGACGGCCCGATGGCGACGCGCAAGGCCTCGAACAAGGTCGAGAACGCGGTCGCCGAGCGCATTCCCTGGCTGGTGGCGGGCTCCGCCGACATCACCGACTCGACCTCGGTGCGGCTCACCTTCGATGGCGCGACGGACTTCCAGCCCGACTCGCGCACCGGCCGCCAGCTCCACTTCGGGGTCCGCGAGCACGAGGCCGCCGCGATCTCGAACGGGCTCTCGCTCTCGAAGCTGCGGCCGCTGTGGTCGACCTACCTGGTGTTCTCCGACTACGCCCGCCCGGCGATCCGGCTCTCGGCGCTGATGGAGCTGCCGGTCCTGCACGTCTTCACGCACGACTCGATCGGCCTCGGCGAGGACGGCCCGACCCACCAGCCGGTCGAGCACCTGGCCTCGCTGCGCGCGATCCCCGGCCTCGACGTGATCCGGCCCTGCGACGCGAACGAGGTCGCGCAGGCCTGGCGGGTCGCGATCGACCGCAGCCACCAGCCGGTAGCGCTCGTCCTCACCCGCCAGAACGTGCCGATCCTCGACCGCTCCAAGTACGCCCCGGCCGAGGGCCTCCGCCGCGGCGGTTACGTCCTGGCCGACTCCGGCGACCCCGAGCTGATCCTGATCGCCACCGGCAGCGAGGTCGCGCTCGCGATCGACGCCTACGAGGACCTCGTCGCCGACGGGGTCCGCGCCCGCGTCGTCAGCCTGCCCTCGTGGAGCATCTTCGACCGCCAGGAAGAGGAGTACCGTGAGTCCGTGCTCCCCGCAGCGGTCACGGCAAGGGTCTCGATCGAGGAAGCCTCGACGCTCGGCTGGGATCGCTACGTCGGCGCACAGGGAAGGCGGATCGGCATGCACACCTTCGGCTCCTCGGCGCCGCTCAAGGACGTGCAGAGCGAGTTCGGATTCACCCCGGAGAAGGTCGTCGAGACTGCCCGCGAGGTGCTCGCGGGCGAAGGAGGCGGAACGTGAGCGAGAAGGCGACGAAGCGGCTGCACGACCTCGGCCAGAGCCTGTGGGTCGACAACATCACGCGCAAGATGCTCGACGAGGGGGTGCTCGCCGGCTACATCGACGAGCTCTCGGTCACCGGCCAGACCTCGAACCCGACGATCTTCGACAAGGCGATCGGCGGGGGCGACGCCTACGACGAGCAGATCTCCGACCTCCAGGAGCAGGGCGTCACCGGAGAGGAGCTCTTCTTCGAGCTCGCGATCGCGGACCTGACCCGCGCGGCGAAGCTGTTCGAGCCGGTGAACGAGCGCACCGATGGCGTCGACGGCCGGGTCTCGCTCGAGGTCTCGCCGCTCCTCGCCGACGACACCGAGGCGACGATCAGGCAGGTCGCCGAGCTGTACTCGCGAGGGGCCGCCAACTTCTTCATCAAGATCCCGGGCACGCCCGCCGGCCTCCCCGCGATCGAGAAGTCGATCCACGCCGGGATCCCGGTCAACGTCACCCTCCTCTTCGACCGCGAGCAGTACCTCGCGGCGGCCGACGCCTACATGCGCGGGCTCGAGCGGCGGATCGAGGACGGCCTGTCGCCCGCGATCCCCTCGGTCGCCTCGGTCTTCCTCTCTCGCTGGGACGTCGCGGTCGCGGACGAGGTCGGCGACGACTTGCGCAACCGCCTCGGGATCGCGGTCGGCGCGGACTGCTACGAGGCGTACCGCGAGCTCATCGCCTCGGACCGCTCCCAGCGCCTCGCGAACGAGGGGGCGCGCCCCCAGCGCCTCCTGTTCGCGAGCACCGGGACGAAGGACCCGGACGCGCCGGACACGATGTACATCGACGCGCTCGCGGCTCCGCAGACGATCAACACGATGCCGGAGCCGACCCTGACCGCGTTCGCGGACCACGGCACGGTCGGTGAGCCGCTGCCCATCGACGGCGGCGACGCGGCCGACGTCCTCGCCCAGTTCAACGCCGCCGGGATCGACACGGACGCGCTGGCGGCTCGCCTCCAGCAGGAGGGCAAGGACGCGTTCAGCAAGTCCTGGAACGAGATGCTCGGCACGCTCGAGTCCAAGCGGGAGGCGGTCGCGGCGAGCAGCTAGACCGCGATGGCCGCCACAATCGACAGCTCCACCCGCTGCGGGTCCGCTCCAAGGCCGCGGCCGCCGGCACGATGGCGAACTGGACCCTCGACTTCATCGTCGCGCTGACCTTCCTGCCGCTGATCGACCTGCTCGCCCGCTCGGGCGCCTTCTGGCTCGAGCGCCCCCCGGCCATCGCGCGATGAGCTCACCGCGCGAGCTCGCGTCCTGGCAGGCCCTCGAGCGCCACCACGGCGAGGTCGCGGACGTTCACCTGCGCGACCTCTTCGCCGCCGACCCGGAGCGCGGGACCAAGCTCGTCGCCGAAGGCGCCGGCCTCTACCTCGACTACTCCAAGAACCGGATCACCGAGGAGACCGTCGGGCTGCTCGTCTCGCTCGCCGAGGAGGTCGGGCTGGCGGAACGGCGCGCGGCGATGTTCCGCGGCGACCGCATCAACTCGACCGAGGACCGCTCGGTCCTGCACGTCGCGCTGCGCATGCCGCGCGAGCGCTCGCTGATCGTCGAGGGCACCGACGTCGTCAAGGAGGTCCACGACGTGCTCGACCGGATGGGAGCGTTCTCCGAGCGCGTGCGGAGCGGGGAGTGGAAGGGGCACACCGGCAAGCCGATCCGCAACGTGATCAACATCGGGATCGGCGGCTCCGACCTCGGCCCGGTGATGGCCTACGAGGCCCTCCGCCACTACTCGCGCCGCGACATTACCTTCCGCTTCGTCTCCAACGTCGACGGCACGGACTTCGCCGAGGCGACCCGCGACCTCGACGCCGCGGAGACGCTCTTCGTCGTCTCCTCGAAGACCTTCACGACGCTCGAGACGATGACCAATGCCCACACCGCGCGCGAGTGGACGCTGGCGGCGCTCGGCGACGACGAGGCGATCGCGAAGCACTTCGTGGCGGTCTCGACCAACGCGGAGGAGGTCTCGAAGTTCGGGATCGACACCGCCAACATGTTCGGGTTCTGGGAGTGGGTCGGCGGCCGCTACTCGATGGACTCCGCGATCGGGCTGTCGACGATGCTCGCGATCGGGCCCGAGGCATTCGCCGAGCTGCTCGCCGGCTTCCACGCGATGGACGAGCACTTCCTAGAGGCGCCTACCGATCGCAACCTGCCGGCGCTGATGGGGATGCTCGCGGTCTGGTACGGCGACTTCTTCGGCGCGCAGACCGTTGGCGTCTTCCCCTACGAGCAGTACCTGAAGCGCTTCCCCGCCTACCTCCAGCAGCTCACCATGGAGTCGAACGGGAAGTCGGTACGGCTCGACGGCTCGCGCGTCGACTACGAGACGGGCGCGATCTACTGGGGCGAGCCGGGGACCAACGGCCAGCACTCCTTCTACCAGCTGATCCACCAGGGGACGAAGCTGATCCCCGCCGACTTCATCGCCTTCCAGCGGACGCTCAACCCGCTCGGCGACCACCACGACCTGCTGATCGCGAACGTGCTCGCCCAGGCCGAGGCGCTCGCCTTCGGCAAGCCGCCGGAGCAGGTGCGCGCCGAGGGGACGGCCGAGGAGCTGGTGCCCCACCGCGTCTTCGCGGGCAACCGGCCCTCGAACACGATCCTCGCCGGCGAGCTCAGCCCGTCAACCCTCGGGCGGCTGATCGCGCTGTACGAGCACAGCGTCTTCACGCAGGGCACGGTCTGGGGGATCAACTCGTTCGACCAGTGGGGCGTCGAGCTCGGCAAGGCGCTCGCGAAGCGGATCATCCCCGAGCTCAAGGGCGAGGCGAGCCACGAGCACGACAGCTCGACGACCGAGCTGATCCGCCGCTACCGCGAAGCGCGCTGACGGCCGAGCCGCTCGTCGTCGTCACCGGTCCGGGCCCCCGCTCGGGAGCGGACCTGTCCCTTTGGGGTCAGACCCCTCAGGTGGCAGGTCGGCCTGTCCCTTTGGGGTCAGACCCCTATCCGCGTGCGTTCCAGGTCCGGATCGTGTGCCAGTCGTGCTCCCAGCCGAGCACGCTCATCCTCGCCGTGCCGAGCGCGAAGCGGGCGCCGGCGGCCGGCTCGAGCTCGAGCCAGCGGGCGGCGATCACGCGCAGCATGTGGCCGTGGCCGAACACGGCGACGTCGCCGGACTGGCCGGCGAGGCCGGCGAGGAAGGCGTCCGCGCGGGCGCCGACGTCGGCGGGCGATTCGCCGCCGGGACAGCCGTCGCGCCAGAGGACCCAGCCGGGTCGCGTCGCGCGGATCTCGCCCGTGCGCACGCCGTCGTACTCGCCGTAATCCCACTCGAGCAGGTTCTCGTCGGTTTCGGCGCGGTCGTCGAACCCCGCGAGACGGCAGGTCTCGCGCGCCCGCGAGAGCGGGCTCGAGACCACCCGGGCGAAGTCGTAGCCGGCGAGGAGAGGCGCGACGGCTCTCGCCTCCGCCTCGCCGTTCGCCGTCAGCGGCAGGTCGGACCTGCCGGTGTGCTTCTTCTCACGGCTCCACTCCGTCTCCCCGTGACGGACGAGCACCAGTTGCAGGGGCGGGGTCACTCAGGTGATCGGGTCGGTGATCACCAGGACGAGCTGATCGCCTGGGCGTAGAACTCGGCGTCGGCCTCCATTCCCGGCCAGCCTATGCCAGTCCGCTTGCCCCGCGAACCCGCAGCGCGGAGCGGCGGCACCGTGGACCGGCCCGAGCTCTCCGCCGTCGCGGGCGGGCTCGGGATAGCTTGCCGCCATGCGCCTGACCTCCACGCGCGCGCTCGCCCTCGGACTGGGCCTCCTCGCGGCGCTGATCGCCACCGACGTCACCACGGACTCGGAGGCGCTCACCGCCACCTTCATGCTGCCCGTGTTCCTGGTCGCGTTGGCGGCGCCGCCGCGGACGGTGGCCGTCGTCGGCGTCCTCGCCCTCGCGGCGGCGGTCTGCAGCCGGGCGTGGACCGACGCCGGCTCGCTCGAGTCGTATCTGATCCGCGACCTCGCCGTCCTGGTGGGCGGGGTCTTCGCGGTCTTCGCCGCGCGCCAGCGCGAGGCGGTCAGCGAAGCGCGCGAGGAGCTCGACGCCGCCCTCGGCAACCTCGCCGACGCGGTCACCGTCCAGGACGAGCATGGCGGCCTCGTCTACGCGAACAACGCCGCCGCGGAGCTGCTCGGCTGCGCGAGCGCCGAGGAGCTCCTGGCGACGCGCCCGGAGGATCTCGTCGCCCGCTTCGAGTCGTTCACGGAGGACGGCGCGCCCCTCGACCCGCGGCGGCTCCCCGGCCGCCAGGCCCTCCGCGGCGAGGACCCGCAGCCGCTGACGATCCGCGCGGTCAACAAGGCGACCGGCGAGGAGCGCTGGCAGATCGTCAAGGCCACCTCGATCGCCGGCCCGGAGGGCCGCGGGCGCCGGGCGATCAACGTGATCGAGGACATGACCGAGACCAAGCGCGCGGAGATCGCCCAGCGGCTGCTCGCCGAGGCCAGCGATGCGCTCGCCTCCTCGCTCGACTACGAGGCGACGCTCCAGGAGGTCGCGCGGATGGCCGTGCCGCGCTTCGCCGACTGGTGCGGGGTCTCGATGCCGCGCCAGGACGGCTCGATGGACCAGGTCGCCGTGGCCCACGCGGACCCCGACAAGGTCCGTTTCGCGCACGAGCTGAACGCGCGCTACCCGTCCCGGATCGACGACCCGGGCACGCGAATGGTGGTCGAGGCCGGCGGGGCGACCGTGATCGAGGTGACCGACGAGCTGCTCCGGGAGTCCGCCCAGGACGACGAGCACTACCGGCTGATCAAGGAGATCGGGCTGCGCTCCGCGATCGGGGCCCCGATGTTCGCCGGCGACGAGTTCCTCGGCACGATCTCGTTCGTCACCTCCGACGAAGGGCGCCGGCTCACCGAGCACGACCTCGACGTCGCCGACGAGCTCGCCCGCCGCGCCAGCGTCGCGATCCAGAACGCGCGCATGTTCGAGGAGCGCTCGCGGGCCGCGCGGACCCTCGAGCAGGCGCTGCGGCCGCCGGAGCTGCCCCCGATCCCGGGCTGGCGCTCCGCGACCATGTACGAGCCGGCGTCCGAGGGCGGCCTGGTCGGTGGCGACTTCTACGACGCGTTCGAGGCGCGAGAGGGCTGGCTCGTGGTGATCGGCGACGTCGGCGGCCGCGGCGTCGACGCCGCGGCGCTGACCGCGATGGCGCGCTACACGCTGCGGACGGCGGGAGCGATGTCCGACGACCCGATCGACGCGCTCGACCGCCTGAACGCGTGGCTCCTCGAGCGCGAGGGGGTGGAGCTATGCACCGCGGCCCTGGTCCTGCTCCGGCCGGACGGGTCGATCCGGGTCTGCTCGGCCGGCCATCCGCCGCCGCTCGTCGTAGCCGGCGGCCGCGCCGAGCCCTGGGGGCCGCGGGGCTCGATCCTCGGGGCCTTCGAGGAGGCTATCTGGGAGCTGGAGGAGCGCGTGCTCCGGCCCGGCGAGCAGCTCGTCCTCTACACCGACGGCCTGTTCGAGCTCTCCGGCAGCGACGGCCGGCTCGGCGAGGCCCGCTTGGCCGAGGTCTTCAGCGGCGTCGACGACCCCGCGGCCGCGGTGCGCAAGGCGCGCTCGACCCTGCTCGAGTTCGCAGGGGGCCGCTTCGCCGACGACATGGCGATGGTGGTGCTGGAGCGCGAGGCCTGAGGCCCGCCGCCGCAACCTTTCGCCCAGCCCCGCGTTGGCGGTTTGGGAGCGCTCAGCCTGGGCAGGCTCCCGAGTTCATGAGCGGAGTCCGCACACGACGCGCAGGGATTCTCGCCGCCGGCGCGGTGGCGGCGCTGGCCGTGGTGCTCTGCGGGATCGCCTCGGGGGCGAACGTGAAAGCGCCGGAGCTGGTCAGTGCCGCGCCCGACGGCTCGGCCGGCGACGGTCCCTCGCTCTTCCCCTCGGTCTCGCAGGACGGCCGCTTCGTGGCGTTCCGCTCGGAGGCGACGAACATCGTGCCCGACGACACCGACACGGTCCGCGACATCTACGTGCGCGACCGCCAGACCGGCCAGGTGACCCTGGTGAGCCGCGCCAGCGGGCCGACGGGGGCGAAGGGCGCCCGCGACTCGTACAACCCGCGGATCTCGGCGAACGGCCGCTACGTCGTCTTCCGCTCGAACGCGACGAACCTCGTCCCCGAGGACACCGACACGCTCGAGGACATCTATCTCCGCGACCTCCAGACGAACGAGACGATCCTGGTGAGCCGCGCCTCGACGGCGGTCGGCCCGAAGGGCAACGCCGGTTCCTTCAACGCCTCGATCTCCGCCGACGGCCGGCGGGTCGCGTTCCGCTCCGAGGCGACCAACCTGAGCCCGGAGGACACGGACGCCATCCCGGACGTCTACGTCCGCGACCTGAACACCAACGAGACGATCCTGGTCAGCCGGGCGAGCGGCGTGGCGGGGGCCAAGGGGAACGGCTTCTCGGAGTTCCCGGTGATCTCCGGGGACGGCCGGCGCGTCGCCTTCCGCTCGGAGTCGACGAACCTCGCCCCCGAGGACACCGACGCGATCGAGGACATCTACGCGCGCGACCTGCAGACCGGCGAGACCGTGCTGGTCAGCCGCGCCGCCGGCGCCGGGGCGAAGGGCAACGCGCGCTCGACCTTCGTCTCGATCTCGGCCGACGGCAACGCGATCGCCTTCGACTCGCAGTCCAACAACCTGCATCCCGACGACACCCTCCCCGACGCCGACGTCTACCTGCGCGACATGTCGACCGGCGAGCTCGAGCTGATCAGCCGCGCCTCGGGGGCCGTGGGTGCCAAGGGCGTCCCGGGCTCGTCCGAGCCGGCGGTGTCGGCGGACGCCCGCTACGTCGCCTTCCAGTCGGCCGCGTCGAACCTCGATCCCGACGACACCGACGGGACGCTCGACGTCTACGTGCGCGATCGCCAGACCTTCTCGACCGAGGCGCTCAGCCCGGCGCTCGTCAACCCGTACAACCGCTCGTTCGAGGCGCAGATCGCGAGCGACGGCATGCTCGTCGCCTACCAGGCCGACGCCGGCACCGCGGGCAGCGGCTCCTCGGTACCGCCCTCCGACGTCTGGGCCTCGGCCGTCCCGAAGCTCGGAAAGTGCCTCGGCAAGCGGGTGACGATGGTCGCCGCCGCCGGGACCGTCACCAAGGGCACAACCGGCAACGACGTGATCCTTGGCTCCGTCGACGCCGAGGAGATCAAGGCCGGCAAGGGCAACGACCGCATCTGCGCGGGCGCCGGCGACGACGTGGTGAAGGGCGCGTCCGGCAAGGACAAGGTGAAGGGCGGGGGCGGCGCCGACGAGATCCGCGGCTCCGCCGACCCCGACAAGCTCGAGGGCAACGGCGGCAAGGACGAGCTCGACGGCGGCGGCGACGACGACAAGCTGAACGGCGGCTCCGCCAAGGACCGCTGCGACGGCGCCGCCGGCGACGACAAGCTCAAGGGCTGCGAGGTGGACGAGGAGGGGAAGGGGAAGGACGACGAGCCGTCCAAGGGCCGGACCCCCTGACGGTTCTCAAACGCTGCGCGCGTCTCCGCCGCCCTGCTCGCCCGGCCTCGCCGCCGGCCTGGCCGCGGAGCCCATCTTCGCCCTGCCCTGGATCGTCCACGGCGCGAGGCGGGACTCCGCGTCCTTGTAGACGATCGTCGTGCCGGTCCGGCGGTCGTGCAGCCCGGTGCGGTCGTCGCGGCGGGCGACGCCGAGGAGCGGGAGCCCGAGCAGGGGGACGAACGAGAAGAGCAGCCAGAACAATCGCCCCAGCGCCTTCCTGGTGCCGAGCTGCTTCTCGTCGACGCCGTCGACCTCGAGGTTGAGGCCGATGAAGCGCATCCCGGGCGTCTCGCCCTCGAAGCGCCAGAACGTCGTCAGGTAGAGGCCGGCGAGGAAGACCCAGGAGCCGATGCCGAGGGCGACGATCGGCGCCTCGCGGTGCGTCCCCGCCCCGAACACCGAGT
Organism: Solirubrobacterales bacterium; assembly: GCA_036375215.1. Lineage (GTDB taxonomy): Bacteria > Actinomycetota > Thermoleophilia > Solirubrobacterales > 70-9 > DASUSH01. The sequence goes on along the minus strand of DASUSH010000058.1, from coordinate 22,822 downwards.
CGATCAGGAACGAGATCACCGCGCCGGTGCCGATCACGGCGAGGTTGAGGATGCCGGCGTCGACCAGCAGCGCCAGCAGACGGGTGACCGCGCCGGCGCGGTCGGTGGGCTCGGTCCGCGGCCTGGCGAAGGTGATCCGCCGAGCGAAGCGCTCGAGGATGTCGTCCGCCTTGCGCGCGACCTCCCCGATGTGGCGGCCGAGGTCGGAGAGCAGGCCGACGCCCTGCTGCGCGATCGCCGCCCGCACCTCGGGCGCCTCGGCGATCCGCTCGACCAGCTTCTGGGCCTCGTCGGAGGCGAGCAGGCGCTCCCAGACGCGGTCGATCATCTCGCTGTCGATCGCCTCGGTGAGGGCGCGCTCCACCGCCTCCGAACGCATCGCCTGGCCGACGGCGCGCTCGACCGTGGGCCCCTCGAGGACCTCGGTGAGCGCGCGCTCGAACGCCGGGCTCTCGACCGTTCGCACGACCGCGTCGGCGATCGCCTCCTCGAGCGCCGTGTCGAGCCCCGTGGCGCCGGCGACCCTGCCGACGCGCCGCGCGCCGCTGCCGATGATCCGGGCGGGGATCGAGGGCTGGGGCTGGGGATCGGCCACCGCTCAGCCCATCCTCACTCGTAGGCCAGGGCTTCGAGCACGTCGAGGCGCGAGGCCCGGCGGGCCGGTCCGATGGCGGCGACGATTCCGGCGATCACGGCTAGCACCAGCAGCATGACCAACGTGCCGAACGGAATCGTCAGCGTGAACCCCTCCTCGGCGAGCGGCCGGCTCGCGATCACGGCGAAGACCACGCCGAGGACGGTGCCGAGCACCGCGCCGATCAGCGCGGTGATCACGGCCTCGTAGCGGATCACCCGCCGCACCTGGCGCCGCGACATCCCGACCGCGCGCAGGAGCCCGAGCTCCCTGGTGCGCTCGTAGATCGAGAGCGCGAGCGTGTTCACGATCCCGAACAGGGAGACGATGATCGCGAGCGCGAGCAGCGCGTAGACGGCGCCGAGCAGGGCGTTCAGCTCCTCGGCGATCGAGTCCTTGAGCTCCTCCTGATCCTGGACTTCGAGGGTCGGGAACCCGGCGCCGAGCCGGCCCTCGAGCTCCTCGCGCACCGCGGACGCGTCCGCGTCCGGCGACAGGTCGATGAAGAAGTTCGTGACCGAGCGCTCCTCGTTGTAGGCCGCGGCGTTCACGTCGGAGGCGACGAAGTCCCCGGTGAAGTCGGCGTTGTCCTTATAGGTGCCGCGGACCGTGTAGGCGATCTCCTCGCCGCTTGCGGTCCTCGCCGTGAACTTCTCCCCGACCGCGAGCCCGTCCTTTTTCGCGCGGCTCTCGTCGACGACCGCGTCCTCGGGCCCGAGCCCGGAGAGCAGCTCCGGCGAGCCGTCGACCCACTCGAGCTCGAGCACCTCGCCCACCGTCCCCGGGTCGACGAGGGAGAGCGAGCGCTCGTCGGGGTCGCCGTCGACGATCGCGCTCGTGAACCGGTAGGGCGAGACGGTCTGGACCCCCTCGACCTCGGCGGCCGCCTCGCCCGCATCGAGCGGGATGTCCGAGAAGCCGTCGGTGTGCGCGAGGATCAGGTCGGACGCGAAGACCTCGTCGATCGCGTCGTCGATCGAGCCGCGCAGCCCGGCCGCGAACACGCTCACGAACGCGACCAGCGCCAGCCCGACCATCAGCGCCGCGGCGGTCGCCGCGGTCCGGCCGGGGTTGCGCACCGAGTTCTCGCGGGCGAGCCGGCCGGGCACCCCGCGCAGCCGCTCGAGCGGGCGGCCGACCAGGGACGCCATCGGCCGTACGAGCTGGGGGCTGAGCAGGGCGACGCCGATGAACATCGCGGCGGCGCCGATCCCGACCCAGACGCCGGGCGGCTCGAGCGTCTCCGCGAGGCCCAGGACGAGCGCGGCGACCCCGAGGACGACGAGCAGGATCGCGATCGCCACCCGGCGGCGGGACCCTGACGGCGTCTCGAGCGAGACGCCCTCCCGCAGCGCCGCGACCGGCGGCACCCTCGTGGCCCGCACCGCGGGCGCCAGCGCCGCGACCAGGGTGAGGAGCGTGCCGACGGCGATCGCGACGATCACCGTGCGCGCCTCGAGCACGCGCCCGGAGGCGGGCAGGTCGATCCCGAGGCCCTTGAAGGCGGCCTCGAGAACGTCCGCGAACAGGACGCCGAGCGCGAAGCCGAGGACCGACGCGGCCAAGCCGAGCACGAGCGCCTCGAGCACGACCGAGGCGACGATCTGGCGCCGATTCGCTCCCAGCGCACGCAGCATCCCGAACTCGCGCGTGCGCTGGGCGACGGTGATCGAGAACGTGTTGAAGATCAGGAAGGTGGCGACGAACAGGGCGACGCCGGCGAAGATCAAGAGGGCCGTCGTCAAGAAGCCGATGAGCTCGGCGATGTCCTCGCGCTGGGACTCGACGTTCTCGGCGCTGGTCTCGACCGTGACCGAGGCCGGTAGCTTCAGGGCGATCTCGCGGACCAGCTCGTCCGGGGAGACGCCGTCCTCGGCCGCGACCGCGATCTGGTCGAACCTGCCCTCCTTGCCGGCGATCCGCTGCGCCTCCGGCAGGGTGAGCACGGCGAAGCTGGCGCCGCCGAACGAGTCGACCTCGCCAAGCGTGCCGATCCCCACCACCGTGTACTCGCTGGCCTCCTCCTTGCCGGCGACCTCGACCATGTCGCCGATCCCGTAGCCCTGCGACTCCGAGGTCTGGCGGTCGATCACGATCTCGTCGTCGGCCTCGGGCGGGCGGCCCTCGTAGTCCAGCGGGTCGAACAGGTCCGAGCCGGCGGAGAAGGCGAAGTTCGGCGCGCCCGGGGTGCCGGTGGGCTCGCCGTCGGTGCCGATGATCGCGACCTGCGGGTCCGCGATCGCACCCTCCGCGAGCTCGATCCCGTCTACCTTCCTCACCTCGTCGAGCAGCTTCGCGTCGAACGCGGGGGCGGTGTCGTCGTCGGACTCCACCGTCTCCTTGGCGGTTACGACTGCGTCGATGTTCTCGTTCGACTCGGTGAAGATGTCGTCGAACGAGCTCTCGATCGTGTCGGTGAAGACGTAGGTCCCGGTGACCATCATCACCCCGAGGACGATCGACAGCGAGGTGAGGAAGGTCCGCAGCTTCCGCGCCCAGAGGTAGCGGAGCGCGATCCGCGTCATCCGCTCGCGGCGGGGCCCGCTCCGTCGCTCGCCGTGTCGCTCTGGACCCTGCCGTCGACGAGGACGATCGTGCGGTCGGCGAACTCGGCGGCCCCGGGGTCGTGCGTGACCATCACGATCGTCTGCCCGAACTCGTCGACCGCGTGGCGCAGGAGCTCGAGCACCTCGCCGCTCGCCTGCGAGTCGAGGTTGCCGGTCGGCTCGTCGGCGAAGACGACCGCCGGCGCCGAGACGAGGGCGCGCGCGATCGCGACCCGCTGCTGCTGGCCCCCGGAGAGCTCCGCGGGCCGGTGGTGGAGCCGGTCGCGCAGGCCGACGGCGTCGACGAGCCGGTCGAAGCGGTCGCGGTCAGGATCGCGGCCGGCGAGGGAGAGCGGCAGCAGGATGTTCTCCTCGGCGGAGAGGACGGGCAGCAGGTTGAAGAACTGGAAGACGAACCCGACCTTGTCGCGGCGCAGCTCGGTGAGCCTCGCGTCGTCGAGCCCGCCGAGGCGGACACCGTCGATCGTCACCTGGCCCGCGGTCGGCCGATCGAGGCCCGCGAGGCAGTGCATGAGGGTCGACTTGCCGGATCCGGACGGGCCCATGATCGCCGTGAACCGGCCGGCGGGGAGGCCGAGGCTGACCCCGTCCAGGGCCCGGACGGCGGCGTCCCCGGTACCGAAGACCCGTTCCACGCCGTCGGCCGAGACAAGTGACTGCTCGTTCACCGCCCCCTTACTAGCAGGCGTGGGTGCGGGGTGGTCGTGTGCCCGCGCGGCATAGGGTTCGAGGCGGGATGGAGGAAAAAGCCGCCGAATCCTCAGCTTCGCTTCCCGTTCGGCTCGATCACATCTGCATGTGATCGACTGGGTCAGCGCGATCACGGTCCCGTTCTTCACGGGCGCGATCGGCTACGTGACGAACTGGAGCGGCGTGATCATGCTCTTCCAGCCGGTCCGCTTCCGCGGCGCCCGGGTGCCGCTGCTCGCCGAGATGGCGCGCCTCTTGCCGCGCAAGGTCCAGCAGATCCCGGGGGTGATGCAGGGCGGGATCGGGTGGCAGGGGATCATCCCGTCGCGCGCCGCGAAGATGGGCTCGATCGCGGTCGACAAGGGGATCGCCAAGCTCGGCAGCCCGAAGGAGTTCTACGACCAGCTCGAGCCCGAGCGGATCGCCGAGCACATCATCGCGACGTCGCGCCGGGACATCCGCGAGGTCGTCGAGCGGATCATGGTGCGCGAGCATCCGCAGCTCTGGAACGACCTGCCGCCGCGCGTCCGCGAGGCGGTCCACGAGCGCGTCCAGGAGCAGCTGCCGGAGATCATCCGGTCGGTCACCGATCAGATCGGCGACAACATCGACCAGCTCCTCGACATCAAGCTGATGGTGATCCGGCGCTTCGAGGAGGAGCCGGAGATCGCCAACCAGATCTTTCGCGACATGGGCACGAAGGAGCTCAAGTTCATCGTCAACTTCGGCTTCTTCTTCGGCTTCCTGCTCGGGATCCCGACCTCGGTCATCACCGAGATCCTCTTCCACGAGTGGTGGCTCCTGCCGATCTCCGGCGTGATCATCGGCTACGTCACGAACCTGGTCGCGATCTGGATGATCTTCGAGCCGGTGCGGCCGACGAAGGTCGGCCCCTTCACCGTCCAGGGTCTCTTCCTGCGCCGTCAGGCCGAGGCCGGGGACATCTACGCGGGCGCGGTCGCGGACAAGGTCGTGACCCTCTCCAACATCGGCCAGGACCTCCTGCACGGCCCCCGCTCGGACCGCACGCGCAGGATGATCGAGACCGCGCTGCGGCCGGCGCTCGACCGCGCGGTCGGCCGCCCCCGGGCCGCGGTCCGCGCCGCGGTCGGCGGCCGCGAGTACGACGCGATCCGCGAGGCGGTCGCGACCGAGTCGGTCGAGTACGCGGTGACGCCGATGACCGATCCGGAGTTCAACCGCGAGCAGTCCGAGCGCGTGCAGACGCTGATCTCCGCGCGGATCCGCGAGATGTCGCCCGACGACTTCTCGGAGATGCTGCGGACGGTGATGCGCGAGGACGAGTGGCTGCTCTACCTGCACGGGGCGGTGCTCGGCTTCGCCGGCGGCCTCGTGCACCTGGCGATCTTCGGCTAGGTTCGCGCGATGACCGATCCGCCCGTCCTCGAGCTGCGCCCGAACGACGAGGAGCGGCTCATGCGCGAGACGGTGCGCTCGATCTGCTCGGCGTACGGGCCCGAGTACGCCCGGCGGAAGACCGAGTCCGGCGAGCCGCCGACCGAGCTCTGGGACGAGCTCGCGAGCCGCGGCTACATGGGCGTGAACGTGCCGGAGTCCTACGGCGGCGGCGGGCTCGGCATGCGGGCGCTCGCCGCGGTCGCCGAGGAGATGGCGGCGACCGGCAACGCCCTGCTCCTGATCGTCGTCTCGCCGGCGATCGCCGGCTCGATCCTCGCCAAGCACGGCACCGAGGAGCAGAAGGACCGCTGGCTGCGGGGGATCGGCGCCGGGACCACGAAGATCGCCTTCGCGATCACCGAGGCCGACGCCGGCTCGAACTCGCACCAGCTGAAGACCGCGATCCAAAGGCGCGACGGCCGCTACTACCTGCGCGGCCAGAAGACCTTCATCTCCGGGATCGAGGACGCCGACGCGGTGCTCGTCGTCGCCCGCACGCGGGCCGAGGACGGCTCGCTCGGCCTGCCGTCGCTGGCGATCGTCGACGTCGACGCGCCCGGCTTCACCCGCGACGTGATCCCGATGCCGTTCATCGGCCCCGACCGCCAGTGGACGCTCTACTTCGACGACGTCGAGCTCACCGAGGACCGGCTGGTCGGCGGCGAGAACGGCGGCCTCGGGCCGGTCTTCGACGGCCTCAACCCGGAGCGGATCATGGGCGCCTCGATCGCCGGCGGGATCGGCCGCCTCGCGCTCGAGAAGGCCTCGGCCTACGCCCGCGAGCGCGAGGTCTGGGGCGCCCCGATCGGCACCCACCAGGCGATCGCGCACCCGCTCGCCGAGGCCAAGGTCGAGCTCGAGCTGGCGCGCCTCATGACCCAGAAGGCGGCGGCGCTCTACGACGCCGGCGCGCCGGGCGCGGGCGAGTCGTCGAACATGGCCAAGTACGCCGCCGCCGAGGCCGCGATCAAGTGCGTCGACCGCGCGATCCAGACCCACGGCGGCAACGGCTTCGCGCTCGAGTACGGCCTCACCGACATGTGGTGGGGCGTCCGCGTCACCCGGACCGCCCCGGTCTCGCGCGAGATGATCCTGAACTACGTCGCCGAGCACTCCCTCGGGCTGCCGAAGTCGTACGGGCGCTAGGCCGGGCTCACAGCTCGAGCGCGACGCCCCCGGGCCCGAGGTTCAGGACCGGCGTCTCCCCGACCAGGCTGCGCTCGCCCCAGCTCTCGTGGATGTGGCCGCAGACGGCGAGGCGGGGGCTCCGCTCCGCGATCGCCTCGAGGATCGCGCGGCTCCCGAGGCTCTGCCCGCGGCTCCGGTCGACGTGGCCGTAGGGCGGCGAGTGCACGACGAGGAGAGCGCCCTCGGGGCACGCGGCGAGCGCCGCCGAGGCCTCGTCCTCGTCGAGGTCGAAGCTCCAGTCCCACGGGGTGACGGGGATGCCCGCGCCGAGGCCGAAGACCTCGAGGCCGTCGAGCGCGCCCCGCTCGCCGTGCAGGACCGTCGCTGCCTCCCAGCCGGCGCAGGCCGCGCGGAGCGCCTCGTCGGTCTCGTTGTTGCCGGGCACGAGCACGGTCGGGACCTCGATCGGGCGCAGCGCAGCGATCGTCTCCTCGAGGCCCGAGTGCACGGAGGCGATGTCGCCCGCGCAGACGACGGCGTCGAACTCCGCGCTGCGCTCGGCCAGCTCGGCGGCGCGGCCGAGGTCGCAATGCAGGTCGCTGAAGGCGAGGATCCGCATGGGCGGACCCGAAGCTAGTGGCCGCTCCAGCTAGCGGCGCGGCGCCGCCGGCTCGGCGCGGGCGAGCTCGCGCAGGTTGCCGAGGGCGCGGCCCAGCAGCAGGACGATCATGGTGCCGGCGATCACGAGCCCGATCACGTCGAGGACCGTGAGCTGGACCTCGGCGATCGTGAAGTCGAGGCCGAGCTTCAGCGCGAGCGCCGTGTTCAGGGCGATCAGGATCGCGCGGATCTCGGTCGGGCCGACCAGGCCGTAGCCGATCCGGAACCGGCCGAAGGCCATGCTCTCGAGGTAGACGTTGATCGAGAGGATCAGGTAGGCGACGACGATCAGCGTCCCGATCGAGAGCAGCATGAAGGGGGAGAGGCCGAGGCCGATCCCGATCGCCGCCGTCGAGATCGCGTCGACCATGTGGTCGAGGTAGAACCCGTACTTCGGCCGCTGGATCCGGCGCACGCGCGCGAGCGTCCCGTCGAGGCTGTCGCCGAGCCACTGCACGACGAGCAGGGCGCTCGCGACCCAGAGCCAGTCGAGGCTCTCGTTGGAGAGCTGGTAGGCGGCGCAGATGCCGAAGGCGCTGAGCACGCCGACCGCCGTCATGTCGTCGGGCAGCACCCGGCGCGGCAGCTTCGCCGCCAGCCAGGGGAGGAAGCGGCGCTCGGCGCGGGCGAGCAGGAAGTTCGGCTCGCGCTCGGCCTCGACGCCCTCGCGGTCGGGCGAATCCCCGCCCGCGGCCCCGCCTGCTGCCTCGGCGTCCATCGCGCATAAGAGACCCCGTTTCGTTGCGGACGTTACGAGTGTGAGCGTTTGCTTGCAAGTGTGACCGCAGTCACACATGTTTCGCGATTTTGCCGCGACCCTCGGGGCCACACGGATCACAAACCTCGGGCGTGCGCCACCAGACGAGGGGGGCGCACTCACGTCAAACCACGAACCGCCCGGGGTCTGACCGCGAGCCGCACCAGCGGGGGTCGAAGCGAGACCGAGTCACTCGGTCGCGACGAGGCACTGCCTCGAAGCCGCTTCCCCCCAGGCGAGTGGGACCGAACGGAGGTGGTGTTTCCGTGCACAAGAAGACGAACTTCGCCGCCGCGGCGAGCGCTGTGGCGCTCGGCGTCGGCGTAGCCGCCACGGCCGCGTTCGCGGCCGACGGCGCGGAGCCGGTCGCTCCGGACCCCGGCGCCGAGGGGGTCGAGATCGCCCTGCTCGAGCGCGAGGGCGAGGACCTGAACCGGGCGATCAACGAGCACCGCACCGAGGAGCTCACGGGCCGCTACCGCGAGCTCTATGCGGAGGCCGAGAAGCTCGACGCCGAGCCGAAGGCGAACGTGCTCGCCGACAAGGGCGAGCCCGAGCTCGACGAGCTGAGCAATCAGGTCCCGGAGCTCCGCGAGGACGTGGAGAAGGCGCGCGAGGAGGCCGAGGAGGCCGCGGCGGCCGAGGGGTCCGAGGCGGCGGTCGGCGGCCTGGTCGGCGGCGTCTCGCAGTCGACCCTCGACGCGATCGCTGCCTGCGAGTCCGGCGGCGACCCGACCGCGGTGAACGCTGCCGGCTACTACGGCAAGTACCAGTTCGACACGGGCACCTGGGCTTCGGTAGGCGGTTCCGGCAACCCCGCCGAGGCGTCGGAGGCCGAGCAGGACATGCGTGCCTCGATGCTCTACGCGCGCGCGGGCAGCTCCCCCTGGCCGGTCTGCGGCCAGTAGGCCCGCGCCTCGCACCGCCCCGTGGAAGGGGGGCAGGCCGGCTCGGGCCTGTCCCCCTTTCTTTCGTTCTGGCCCGACCTGCCGATGAACGGGTATGGCGGCCGACGACTACGTGCTCGTCCAGGGCATCCGGGCGACCCGCGGGACGCTCGAGCGCTGGCAGGAGCGGCCGTGGCCGATCCTCCGCGGCTGGTTCGCGCTCAGCCTCGCGATCGCGGGCGCCCTGCTCGCCGCCGTCTGGCTCGTGGCCCAGGTCGCGACCCCGGACCCGACCTCCCTCTTCATCCCCGGCATCGACGGACCGCCCGACGCGGGCGACGCCGCCCGCATCCTCGGCTCGAACGCCCTCGTCCTGGCGCTCCACGCGATGGCCTGCGTCGCGGGCTTCATCGCCGGCAGCTCGATGCGGCTCGAGGCGGAGCGCCGCACCGGGCTCGGGCGCGCGATCCACGTCAAGGCGGGGGCGATCGCGATCGCCTGGGTCGGGCTCGTCACCGCCTTCTCGCTCGTCACCCAGGCCTACGCGCTCGGCTCGATCGGCGCGGACCTCGCCGGCAACCTGGCGATCTCGCCGACGGCCCTCGCCCTGACCGTCCTCCCGCACGCGCTCCTCGAGCTCGTCGCCCTGTTCCTGCCGCTCGCCGCGTGGCTCCTCGCGAGCCGCCGCGGTGCGTGGGACCAGCTCATGGCCGCGACCTTCGTCACCGTCGCGATCGCGATCCCGATGCTCGTCGCGAGCGCGATCATCGAGCTGACCCTGTGGCCGCTGCTCCTCGAGGCGGTCTCGCCGATCGCCTAGCCACCCGGCCGCTCAGGCGGCCTCGCCGTTCCCGTCGTCGTCGTCCGCGCCCAGGAGCGCGCGGCGGAAGACCCGCCGCTCGTCGGCGAACAGGAAGCCCCAGAGGTGGCTGCGCTCGAGCAGCGTGCGCCGCTTCGTCTCCAGGACCGCGGTCCGGGGCAGCGACGCGATCGTCTCGGCGAGCTCGAGCGCGCGGGCGACGACGTCCTCCTCGGCCAGCTCGCGCGCGACCCCCAGCCTCACCGCCTCGGTGGCGCTGACGATCCGCCCGGTCAGGCAGAGGTCCTGGGCGACCGTCGCCGGCAGCACCGCTCGCGCCGCGGCGTAGCTCGGCGGGATCCCGCGCGGCAGCTCCGGATAGCCGAAGGTCGCCTCGGCCGCCGCGATCCGCAGGTCGCAGAGCAGCGCGAGCGCGAAGCCGCCGGCGAGCGCCGGCCCGTTGACGGCGGCGATCACGGGGCGCGGGCAATCGCCGACCGCCTCGAACGCGGCGGTGCTGGTCTCGACGAGGCGGGCGCGGTTCTCGAGGTCGCCCCCGAACTGCGTCACGTCCATGCCCGAGCAGAACGCCTGGCCCGCGCCGGTCAGGACGATGCAGCCGACGTCCTCGTCGTCGCCGAGGCTCGCGAACGCGTCGGCGAGCTCGGTGCGCAGCTCGATCGAGAGCGCGTTGCGCTTCTCGGGCCGCTGCAGCGTGACCAGCGCGACCTCGTCGCGCCGTTCGATCGAGAGCAGCCCCGGGGCCGGCACGGTGCGCGAGCCTAAACCCGCCGAGCGCGCTCGCCAAGCGCCGCCCTGCGGCTAGGCGGCTCGGCGCCCGCGGCCCGGCGGCGCGGCGGGGCGCGGCGGGGGTGGCGGGACGGCGCGGAGCCCGCCGCGGCGGAGGAGCGGGCTGAAGCTCGCGATCTGCTCCTCGACACAGCGCCTGCAGCTGCATTCGGGGATCGTCAAGCCGGTGCACGGGCACATCGCGGGTGGCCCCTTATACCTCGACACCTCGCGCCCAAACTAGCTCCGCCCGCGGACGGTGCGAGACTCAGGCCCATGGCGGAGGCCAGGGACACGGGACCCGACGAGCGGCGCAAGACGCCGCGCGAGGCGATCGCCGACGCGCACGTGCGGGCGCCCACCCGCGGCAATCGCAAGCTCGACCGCTTCCTGGCCCGCGTCAACGAGGACGAGCAGGTCCGCGCCTGGTGGCACATGGCGCAGGTGACCTCGGAGCGGCTCGGGATGTCCGACCACTCCTGGGTCCACGTCCAGATCGTGCTCAACATCGCCCTGCGCCTGCTCCGCCTCCTCGACCGCGCCGGTGTCGAGTGCGCGATGGTCGCGGACCACGGCATGGCCGAGCGCGACGCCGAGATCGTGGTCGCCGCGGGCGCCCTCTTCCACGACACCGGCATGTCGATCCACCGCGCCGACCACGAGGCCTACAGCCTCTTCCTGGTCGAGCCGAAGCTGCGCGAGCTGCTCGACGGCTCCTACTCCGAGCCGGAGCTGACCGTGATCGTCTCCGAGGCCCTGCACGCGATCATCGGCCACCGCCGCCGCGGCGAGCCCTACACGCTCGAGGCCGGGGTCGTCCGCGTCGCCGACGCCCTCGACATGGCCCAGGGCCGCTCGCGGATCCCCGTCGAGGCCGGGCGCCAGGGCCTCCACTCGCTCTCCGCCGCCGCGATCGACGAGGTCAACATCGAGCGCGGGGAGGAGCGGGCCGTCCGCATCGAGATCGTCCTCAACAACACCGCCGGGATCTTCCAGGTCGACGACCTGCTCGCGACCAAGCTGCGCGGCACGCCGCTCGAGGACCAGGTCGAGGTCGTCGCCGAGGTCCGCGGGGAGACCGAGAAGCGGCTGTTGACGGGATTCCGGCTGCCGGAGGCGTAGCCGCAGGACGAACAACTGCGGCGATAAGGGGGCGAAATGGGCGGCGATGGCGCCTTTATGGCGGTATGCGCGACAAACGCGCCACGCCGGACCATTTAGCCGCCCAGCTGGCGTCTCGTCAGCACGACGTCATCGAGATCGGTCAACTCCTGCGCTGCGGCCTATCCCGCGATGCCGTCAGCCGACGGGTGCGCGCCGGACGCATGCACCCAATATTCCGAGGCGTCTACACAGTTGGCTCGCCCCGTCTCAACCGCGAGGGCTACTGGATGGCCGCCGTCCTATCCGTGGGCGCCGGCGCTGCCCTCAGCCACGAAAGCGCCGCCGCGCTCTGGAAGATCTCCCCCACAAGCCCGACGTGGGTCCACGTCACGGTCCCCGGCAACGGCGGGCGCCGCCGCCGCAAGGGCATCGTCATCCACCGCTCCACCACCCTCAGCCCGAAGGACGTCACCCGCCGCCGCGGCATCCCGGTCACGACCCAGGCCCGCACCCTGCGCGACCTCGGCTACGGCCCCGAGCCGACCCGCAGCGGCCTCGAGCGGCGCTTCCTGCGGATCTGCCGCCGCCACGGCATCCCGAAGCCCGAGGTGAACATCCGCGTCGGCCCCTACGAGGTCGACTTCCTCTGGCGCGACGCCAAGCTGGTCGTCGAGGTCGACGGCTGGGCGTACCACCGCTCGCGCGCCTCGTTCGAGTCCGACCGCGCCCGCGACCGCGAGCTCACCCTGCGCGGCTTCGAGGTCCTGCGCTTCGCCGACCGCGAGCTCGACCGGGAGCCGGGCGCCGTCGCGTCCTCCCTGCTCGCCCACCTTCGGCGCGGCCGCGAGGCGGGGCGGCTCAGCTAGACCCCCGCGCCCTCGCCGCCGCGGCCCTCGCCGGAGGCGAAGCGGGCGGCGCCCCTGATGCCGGCCTGGATCGACTCGCGGCCGAGCGCCTGCTCGTGGGCCATGCCGGCCTCGAGCTCCATCGTCGAGCCCTCGATCGCCGCGCGGCGGTCCGAGAGCATCGTCACCTGCGGGAAGGCGGCGAGGCCCTCGGCGTACTCGACGGCGCGCTCGAGGTGCGTGCCGGGCGGGACGATCTCGTTGAGGAGCCCCCACTCGCGCGCCTCGGCGGCCTCGATGATGCGCCCACTGAGGATCATGTCGAGGGCGCGGCCGAGGCCGACGATGCGCGGCAGGCGCTGGGTGCCGCCGTCGATCAGCGGCACGCCCCAGCGGCGCTCGGGGTAGCCGAGCTTCGAGCCCTCGGCCGCGATCCGCAGGTCGCACCACAGCGCGAGCTCGAGCCCGCCCGCAAGGCACCAGCCCGAGATCGCGGCGATCGCCGGCTTCGCGGGAGTGAGCCGCGTGAAGCCCATCGGCCCCTCGGGCTTGTCGACCCAGGCGGCGGCCTGCTCGGGAGTCGCCTGCGGCCCCTCCTCGGCGAGCGCCTTCAGGTCGGCGCCGGCGCAGAAGGCCTCGTCGCCCTCGCCCGTGAGGACGAGCGCGCGGGCCTCGTCGTCGGCCTCGAATCGCCGGTAGCCGTCGAGGAGCTCGTCGGCGGTCCGGCGGTCGACGGCGTTCCGCCGCTCCGGGCGGGTGATCGTCAGGACCGCCGCCGCGCCGCTGCGCTCGTAGCGAACTCGCGCCACGCGGCGGAGCCTATGTCAGCCGGGCTATCCCTTCGCCTGGGGGAGGCTCTGGAGCAGCGGCAGCGGGTCCTCGGCCGGCCCGTACGGATCGCGGCCCGCGTGCACCTCGAAGTGCAGGTGGTCGCCCCAGCAGCTGCCGGTGCAGCCGACGCCGCCGAGCTCCTGGCCCGCCTCCACCCGCTCGCCCTGCGCGACCGAAGCGGGCTCGACCATGTGGAAGTAGTTGTAGGTCTTGTCCTCGGCGGGGTCGTAGACCGAGACGTAGTTGCCCCGGCCGCCGTCGGTGCCGGCCTCGACGACCTCGCCGTCGGCGACCGCCACGAGCGGCGTGCCGGAGGGGGCGAAGACGTCCTGGCCCTCGTGGGTGTGGCCCGAGCGGGCGGCGCCGAACCCGGCCCCCGCCTCGCCGTAGTCCACGGCGCCGATGACGACAGGGTGGAAGGGGCCGTCGAGGCGCTCGCGGCGCTTGCGCTGCGCGGCGTCCTGGCGGATGTCGACGGCGCGCAGGTCGGAGAGCACGACGTCGTCCTTGCCGGCCTTGCCGAGCGGCTTGCCGGCGGCTATGGATCCCTCGTCGAGCGTGGGGGCGGCGGCGAATGCGACCGGGGTCGCCACGAAGGCGAATCCGGCCAGCGCGGCGCCGACACGGTTGCTGAAACGCATGGTGTGGGTTGCACCTCTTTCTTCTCTCGCGCCTACGGGGTTAGCTGTCGGGCTCGCGCCGAGAAGTGCGCTACCGGCCCGCGTCGGGCCGGATTCGCCCCCGAATCGTTTGGGTCCCCCGCTCGGGCGCCTCGGAACGGCGCCCGACTAGGCGTTGGGTGGACTTATTTGAACATACGCTCACGAATCCCTGCGGAGACGCTTATGTGAGCCACGTCACACAGGGGTGCAAGCGTGTTTGCGCTCTTACAGCCGGCGGGCGAACCGGCGCGGAGTTGTGAAAACGGCGTCAAGATGCGGGTTGTGCGCAAGCTGTGGGTACTAATGGGGGCGCTCGCGACGCTCGCGTTCGCGCCGAGCGCGCATGCCGAGATCCCCAGCGTCTTCAACGGCGAGGCCGCCGGCGGGGCCGGCATCGCCTGCGTCGCGCAGGAGGGCGTCCGCTTCTGCGAGGGGAGCGCGCCGGGCAACTCCCTGCCCCCCGCGCCCGACACCCGCGTTCCCGGCGTCGGCGGGGTGCCGATCGACGTCAACGTCGCCCTGCCGCCCGAGCCGCCGAGCGGCACGGACGGCAACTACCCGTTGCTGATGATGTTCCACGGCTACGGCGGCCACAAGTTCGACCTCGGCGAGATGAAGCGCTTCGCCGAGCGCGGCTACGCCGTCTTCAGCATGAGCGATCGCGGCTTCGGCGACTCCTGCGGCTCCGTCGGCAGCCGGCTCACGCCCGGGTGCGCGGAGGGGTGGGTGCGCCTGCTCGACACCCGCTACGAGGTCCGCGACGCCCAGATCATGGCCGGGATCCTCGCCGACGAGGGCGTGGTCGACCCGCAGCGGATCGGCGCCACCGGCGGCTCCTACGGCGGGGGCATGTCGATGGCGCTCGCCGCGCTCCGCGACCGCGTCATGAACGAGGACGGGAGCCTCGCGCCCTGGACGAGCCCCGGCGGCACGCCGATGCGGATCGCCGCCGCGGCGCCGGAGATCCCCTGGACCGACCTCGCCTACGCGCTCTCTCCGAACGGCGGCACGCTCGACTTCGTCGCCGACTCCCCCTACGACACCGACCACGCGGGGATCTCGAAGCAGTCCTACATCGCCGGCCTCTTCGCCTCCGGCCAGGCGAGCGGCTTCTACGCCCCGCCGGGAGCCGACGGCGACGCCGACCTCGTCACGTGGTTCGCGCGGATCAACGCCGGCGAGCCCTACGAGGGCGACCCGCTGATCACCGACATCGTCGACGAGCTGACCACCCACCACTCCTCGTACTACATCGACCATTCGCAGCCGCCCGCGCCGCTCCTGATCTCGAACGGCTGGACCGACGACCTCTTCCCGGTGGACGAGGCGATCCGCTTCTACAACCGCACGAACAGCGAGCACCCGAGCGCGGATATCTCGCTCTACTTCCTCGACTACGGCCACATGCGCGGCGCCAACAAGCAGGCCGACGTCGCCAAGCTCACCGCCGCGCAGGACGCCTTCCTCGACCACTACCTGCTCGGCCTCGGCGCCGAGCCCGCCGAGAGCGTGACCGCGATCACCCAGACCTGCCCCGGGGACTCGCCCTCGGCCGGCCCGTTCGCGGCGCCGACCTGGGACGAGCTCTCGCCGGGCGAGCTGCGCTTCGTCGGCGAGGACGAGCAGACGATCGCCCCGGTCGCCGGCGACCCGGAGACCAACCAGGCCTTCGACCCGGTCGGCGGCGGCGGCGCCTGCGCGACCGCCTCCGGCGACGACCAGCAGGGCGCCGCGACGTACCGCCTCGGCGCGGCGATGGGCGGCGGCTTCACCCTGGCCGGCTCGCCGACCGTGATCGCCGACATCGACTCGCCCGGGCCGACCTCGCAGGTGGCCGCGCGCCTCGTCGACGTGGCGCCGAGCGGCGACGAGTCGCTCGTCGCCCGCGCCCTCTACCGCCCGGGCACCGGCGAGCTGTCCGCGGGCGGAACGCGCCAGGTCTTCCAGCTTCACGCCAACGGGTGGAAGTTCGAGAACGGGCACGTCGCCAAGCTCGAGCTGCTGCCGAACGACACCCCCTACGGCCGGGTCTCGAACGGCCAGGCGCCGGTCACCGTCTCCAACCTCGACCTGCGGCTGCCGACGCGCGAGCGCGCGGGCAGCGTCGCCGCCCCGGGTGGCGTCGGCGGGTCCTCGACGGGGACGATCGACGGGCCGCTGCCCGCCGTGATCCCCGAGGGCTCCGCGCCGGCCCCCGGCGTCACCGCCGCCGGCCCCTGCCAGTCGGGCCTCACCGAGAAGGGCACGAAGCGCAACGACCGCCTCAAGGGCACCGCCGGCGGCGACCGCCTGCGCGGCGGTGCCGGCAACGACAAGCTCTCCGGCAAGGACGGCGACGACTGCCTGAACGGCGGCAAGGGCAAGGACCGCGTCTCCGCCGGCGACGGCGACGACACGGTGAAGGCCCGCGACGGCAAGCGCGACCGCGTCAATTGCGGCAAGGGCAATGGCGACGTCGTCAGCGCGGACCGCAGGGACCGGGTCCGCGGCTGCGAGCGCAAGCGCCGCTAGCCGCTAGTCGCGGCGCAGGCGCTCGAGCTCTTCGCGCTCGCGCTCCTTGCGGCTCTCGAGCCGGTTCTGCAGGATCGAGAGCCCGACGACGAGCAGCGCGAAGAAGGCCATCAGGCCGAATCCCCAGTAGGTGATCACCTTGTCGTCGGTGCGACCCCAGAGGCCGACTCCGTCGGCGGCCATCGCCGGGCTCGCGGTGACGAGCAGGGCGACGAGCATCATCCCGGCGATCGCGATTGCGCGGAGGCGGTTCACGGGCGCAACTCTAACGATCCGCGGCGCGACACCGCACTAGGATGCCGCCCCTCATGTCCGAGCTCGAGGCTCTCCTGCTCGGGATCGTCCAGGGCCTGACCGAGTTCCTTCCGATCTCCTCGAGCGGCCATCTGCGGATCGTCCCCGCCCTGCTGGGCTGGGAGGACCCCGGTGCCGCGTTCACGGCGGTGATCCAGCTCGGGACGATGGCCGCGGTCCTGATCTACTTCCGCGCCGACCTCTGGCGGATCGCGGTCGCGTGGCTGCGCGAGCTGCGCGTCCCGTTCCGCCAGCGCAGCACGGACGCCAACCTCGGCTGGTTCATCGTCCTCGGCACGATCCCGATCTCGATCTTCGGCGTCGCCTTCAGTGACCAGATCGAGTCCGGAGCCCGCAGCCTCTACCTGATCGGGACGATGCTGATCGTCTTCTCGTTCGTGATGCTCGCCGCCGAGCGCTACGGCGGCAGGCAGCGCGAGCTCGCCGAGATGGACGGCCGCGACGGCCTCTTCATCGGCTTCGCCCAGGCGCTCGCGCTGATCCCGGGCGTCTCGCGCTCCGGCGCGACGATCGCGGCCGGCCTCTTCCGCGACTTCGACCGCACCGCCGCGGCGCGCTACTCGTTCCTGCTCTCGGTGCCGGCGGTCGTGCTCAGCGGCCTGTTCGAGCTGCGCGACATCGGCGGCGGCGGCGCGCCCGTGGTGCCCACGGTCACCGCGACGATCGCCGCCTTCGTCTCCGGCTACGCCGCGATCGCCTGGCTCCTGCGCTACCTCGCCAACCACTCGCTGGACGTCTTCGTCGCCTACCGGATCCCGCTCGGGGTCCTCGTGCTCGTCCTCGCCGCGAGCGGCGCGATCGAGTAGCCCGGAAAGACTCGAGCCGGCTCGCCAGGGCCGGCTCGAGGTGAGGTCTTGGCGCGCGATCCCGGGGCAGGGCTGAGGTCGCGCGCCGCACGAGAGAGGAATCTCGTGGACACGAGTCTCCGCCCTCGCGCTCATGCTGCGGTAAAGATCCTGAGAAGAACGGGGGGCGGATCCGGCCGATCTGCCTGCAAATTGGGTGTGAACCAGCTGTTAACGGGGGCGTGGGCATCGCCGGCGGCCTCTACCATGGGCATCGCATGAGCGTTCGCCGAGATCCGATCAGGCTCGGGATCGTCGACTCCGACAGCGGCTTCCTGAAGGTGCTCGCGAAGCGCCTCGAGGGATCCGGCTACGAGTACCGAGTCCTCCCCGGCGGCATCCCGCCCGAAGAGCTCGTCGCCTCGAAGCTGAACGCGCTGCTGTTCGACCCGACGGTGCTGCGCAGCGACCCGTGGGACTTCCTCGAACGGGTCGGAAGCCTCCTGCCCGGGCTGGGCATCATCGTCTGCTCCGCGAACTCGACCGTCGCCCAGCGCGTCCGGGGGCTGCGGGTCGGCGCCGACGACTGGATCGCGAAGCCGTGTCACCCGGAGGAGGTCGTGGCCCGGGTCGAGGCGGTCGTTCGCCGCCACCGCCGCGGTCGCTCAACCGCCGACGCCGGCCCGATGGTCGTCGGCGAGATCGAGATCCGCCCGGACCGGTTCCAGGCCTACGTCGCCGGCCGGTCGCTCGAGCTGACGCGGCGCGAGTACGAGCTCCTGCAGGTGCTCGCGGAGGCGGAGGGCCGCGTGATCGAGCGCGAGGCCCTCTACCAGTCGGTCTGGGGCTACGCGATGGCGCACGGCGATCGCTCCGTCGACGTCTTCGTCCGCAAGCTGCGCGCCAAGCTCAACCGGACCTCCCCCGGCTGGGAGTACATCCACACCCATTTCGGGATCGGCTACCGCTTCGAGCCCGAGTCCCTGGACAAGGCGGCCGTGCCCGTCGCCGACGCCGAGCCCGAGCCCGACGCGGCGCGTTCACCGGATTCGAACAGGAGTCTCAGCTCCCACGCCTAATCTCGGTTCACGATGGTGGATCGAGCGATTCGGAGCGCGATGCAGCGGCTCGGCTCGCGCCGGGCGCTCATCAACGACTGCCCGGTCTGCGGCCGGGCGGTCACCCCGTCCCACGATCGCGTGGCCGCCTGGCGCGGCACGTACGTCCACCGGGCCTGCGCCGAGTACGAGCCGCGGCACGCCGCGCGCACGCGCGGTTCACGACGCGTTCACACGCGTTTCACCAGGCAATAACAGGCGAGCCCGGCGGCCGGGGGAACCTCTAGGCCGATGCCACCGGCGGAGACCGTCACCACAGGCCGCCTCGAGATCCGCCCCGGCGAGCACACGGTGCTCCTCGACGGCGTCCCGCTCGTGCTCACCGTGCGGGAGCTCGCCCTGCTCTCCGAGCTCGCGCAGAACAGCGACCGCGTGCTGACCCGGGAGGAGCTCTACCGCGCCGTCTGGGGCGGCGATCTGCGCACCACCGATCGCTCCGTGGACGTCTACGTGAGCCGGCTGCGCGCAAAGCTCGCCGCCGTCGTTCCCGAGAAGCCGTTCATCCACACCCATTTCGGGATCGGCTACCGGTTCTCGCCAGGCGCCTGAGCGGGCCTTTTACACCCTTTTCACATCCGCGCCACAGGCACGTAACAAGCTGGTGGCGATCGCCGACGAGGCTGCGCTTCAAACGTCTACGACAGGAGGAAGCAGCTCCGTGAAATTCCCCAAGACAATCTTCGCGCTGGTCGCCGCCGCGCTCATCGTGTTCGGCGTCGCAGCGTGCGGCGACGACGACTCGAGCTCGAGCAGCGACGCCGATGCCCCCAGCGGCCTCTCCGGCTCGATCACGATCGACGGATCGAGCACGGTTCAGCCGTTCGCCGAGGCCGCGGCGGAGCTGATCGCCGAGGGCAGCCCCGATCTCCAGATCACCGTCGGCGCCGCCGGCACGAGCGGCGGCTTCGAGAAGTTCTGCGCCGACGAGACCGACATCTCCGACGCGTCGCGGGCGATCGAGCCCGAGGAGGAGGACCTCTGCAAGGAGGCCGGCGTCGAGTACACCGAGATCCAGGTCGCCAACGACGGCATCGCCATCGTGACCAACCCGAGCCTCGAGATCTCGTGCCTGACCACCGACCAGCTCGCGCAGCTCTGGTCCGACGACAGCGTCACCAACTACTCCGACCTCGGCGAGGACGCCGAGACCGGCGAGCCGCTCCCGGATGTCGACGTGAGCCTCTATGGCCCCGGCACCGACTCCGGCACGTTCGACTACTTCACCGAGGAGATCAACGGTGAGGAGGGCAAGAGCCGCAAGCAGTACCAGCCCTCCGAGGACGACAACGTGCTGGTCGAGGGCGTCTCGGGCGACGAGGGCGGATCGGGCTACTTCGGGTTCTCCTACTACGAGCAGAACACCGACAAGCTCAACCTCGTCTCGGTCGATTCCGGTGACGGCTGCGTCGAGCCCAGTGCCGAGACGATCCAGTCCGGCGAGTACGCGCCGCTTGCCCGGCCGATCTTCATGTACCCCAACAACGAGAGGCTGACCACTGATCCGGTCAAGGGGTTCATGGAGTTCGTCGTCGATGACTACGAGGCGATCGCCGACGCCGCGCTGATCGTCCCGATGGACGACGAGCAGGCCTCGGAGGCCAAGTCCAACCTCGACAGCGCGCTCGGCTCGTAGCGCGTGGAAGCAGCGACGGCACAGGGCGCTTCGCCGGGGGGCTTCAGGCCCCTCGGCAAGCGCCGTCGTCGTCCGGGCGAGGAGATCGTCCGGGCGCTCCTGTTCGTCGCCGCCGCGATCTCGGTCCTGACCACGGTCGGGATCGTGTTCGCCCTCGTCGAGGAGTCCGTCTCGTTCTTCGGCGATGTCGGCACCCGCTTCTTCACCGACACGGAGTGGACGCCGCTCTTCCAGGACCCGCAATACGGGATCTGGCCGCTCTTAAACGGCACCTTCCTGATCACCGGCATCGGCATCCTGGTCGCGATCCCGCTCGGCCTGGGGACCGCGGTCTACCTCTCCGAGTACGCGTCGCCGCGGGCGCGCAGGATCATCAAGCCGATCATCGAGGTGCTGGTCGGCGTGCCCACGGTCGTCTTCGGCTACTTCGCGCTCACCCTCGTCACCCCGGTGCTCGTCCAGGACCTGCTCGGCGTGAACATCCAGTTCAACGCGCTCTCGGCCGGGGTCGTGATGGGGATCATGATCATGCCCACGATCGCCTCGATCTCCGAGGACGCGATGACCGCCGTCCCGCAGGGGCTGCGCGAGGGCGCCTACGGCCTCGGCGCCACCAAGCGCCAGGTGGCGACGAAGGTGGTCTTCCCCGCCGCGATCTCCGGGATCGTCGCCGCGATCGTCCTCGGGATCTCCCGCGGGATCGGCGAGACGATGATCGTGCTGATCGCCGCCGGCTTGAACCCGAACCTCGGGGTCAACCCGACGGAGGGCTACGCCACGATCACGACCTTCATGGGGGCGACGGCGAAGGGCGACAACCCGGTCGGGACGATCGGCTACGAGTCGATTTTCGCCTGCGGCCTGACCCTGTTCGTGCTCACGCTGATCATGAACATGATCGCGATCCGGTTCGTCCGTAAGTACCGCGAGGTCTACGAGTGACTCCGCCCCCGCCCGCCGAGGCCGCGGTCGCCGGCACTGCGGTCGGCCGCGCCTTCGACCGCGACGCCGCCACGCGGCGGATCGAGGCCGCGTTCAAGTACCTGCTGATCGGCTGCATCGCGATCGCGCTCGGCACCCTCGTGGTGCTGATCGTCGACATCGTCATCGACGGCGCGCCGCAGCTCAGCCCGTCCTTCCTGACCGACCTGCCGTCGCGGATCGACCCGGCGAGCGCCGGGATCGGCCCGGCGATCGCCGGGACCCTGTGGCTGATGGCGGTCTGCGCCGCGTTCATCATCCCGGTGGGGATCGCGACCGCGGTCTACCTCGAGGAGTACGCGAACCGCGAGCGCTGGCACAACCGCTTCATCGAGGTGAACATCCAGAACCTCGCCGCGGTCCCCTCGATCGTGTACGGCATCCTCGGCCTCGCCTTCCTCGTCCGCGGCCCGATCGGGATGGGGCGGATCCTGGTCGCCGGCGGGCTCACGCTCGGCCTGCTCGTGCTCCCGGTCCTGATCGTCGCCGCGCGCGAGGCGATCCGCGCGGTGCCCCCCTCGATCCGGGAGGGCTCGATGGCGCTCGGGGCGACGAGGCTCCAGACGATCCGCAAGCAGACGCTCCCGGCGGCGCTGCCCGGCATCGCGACCGGGACGATCCTCGCGCTCTCGCGGGCGATCGGCGAGACCGCGCCGCTGATCGTGATCGGAGCCTCCGCGTTCGCGACCTTCACCCCCTCGTCCCCCACGGATGCGGTGACCGCGCTGCCGATCCAGATCTTCCAGTGGATCTCGGAGTCACAGGACGAGTACAAGCTTCAGGCGGCAACTGCGATCATGGTCCTCATGGCGATCCTGCTCGCCATGAACGCGATCGCGATCTGGCTGCGGAACAAGTACGAACAGAAGTGGTAGGCAAGAAACGATGGGAAGAACGGTGACTGAGCCCGACGAGACACGGACGGAGCACCATCCCGAGGTGGCCATCCAGGCAACCGCGGAGGCCGCGAGGGAGCGCGCGGGCGGTCGTCCGGAGGACCGCGAGGTGGTCTTCAAGCTGGACGACGTGACCGTCGCCTACGACGGCAGCCCGGCGGTGTCGGACATCGAGATGGACGTGTTCCACAAGCACATCACCGCGCTGATCGGGCCCTCGGGCTGCGGCAAGAGCACGCTGATCCGCGCCTTCAACCGCATGAACGACCTGATCCCCTCGGCGAGCGTCACCGGCAGCCTGCTCTACCACGGCCAGGACCTCTACGCGCCCGACGTCGACCCGGTCGAGGTGCGCAAGCGGATCGGGATGGTCTTCCAGAAGCCGAACCCGTTCCCGAAGTCGGTCTACGACAACGTCGCGTTCGGCCCGAGGATCATGGGCATGAAGGGCGACATGGACGAGATCGTCCAGCGCGCCCTCGAGGGCGCGGCCCTCTGGGACGAGGTGAAGGACCGGCTCGACGCGAACGCGTTCGGGATGTCGGGCGGCCAGCAGCAGCGCCTCTGCATCGCCCGCTGCCTTGCCGTCGACCCCGACGTGATCCTGATGGACGAGCCCTGCTCCGCCCTCGACCCGATCTCGACGGGGACGATCGAGGACCTGATGCTCGAGTTGAAGGAGCGGTACTCGATCGTGATCGTCACCCACAACATGCAGCAGGCCGCCCGGGTGTCCGATCGCACCGCGTTCTTCACGACCGAGGTGAACCCGGAGAGCGACACGCGCACGGGCCTGCTGATCGAGGTCGAC
>DASUSH010000057.1:0-44637 GCA_036375215.1 Solirubrobacterales bacterium | reverse complement strand
GGCCGCGGACCGCGTCCTGCCCGAGACGCCCGCCGACCTCGCCGCGTACGCGGTCAGGGAGCTTCGCGGACGCGGCATCGACATCCGCCTGGGCACCCGGCTCGAGGACGTCGGCCCGAAGAGCGCGACGCTCTCAACCGGGGAGGTGATCCCCAGCCGGACCGTCGTCTGGACGACCGGGGTGGCGCCGCACCCCAGCCTGCGCTCGCTGAACCTGCCGCTCGACGAGCACGGCCGCGTGCCCACCGACGACCATCTGCGCGTCCAGGGCCTCGACGCGGTCTGGGCCGTCGGGGACGCCGCGGCGGTCCCGGACCGCGGCGGCGGCCTGATGCCGCCGACCGCGCAGCACGCGATCCGGCAGGGGAAGGCCGCCGCGCGCAACATCGCGGCCGAGCTCGGCGTCGGGGAGGCGAGGCAGTTCACCTACACGAACAAGGGCTCGTTCGTGAACCTCGGCCGCTACAAGGCGGTCGGCAAGCTCGGCCCGCTCAAGTTCTCCGGCTTCCTCGCCTGGTGGCTGGCGCGCAGCTACCACATGAGCCAGATCCCGAGCTTCAGCCGCAAGCTGCGCGCGGTCGTCGACTGGACCGTCGGCCTCCCGTTCAGCCGCGACGTCTCCGAGGTCGGCTCGATCGGGCACCCGCGCCCCCTGAGCTCGGCGACCTACGAACGAGGCGGCTCCCACAGGCCGGTCGGATAATGGGCGAGTGGAATACGTCGTAATCGCGTTCACGTTCGGGCTCGCGACCGGGATCGTCGGCCGCGCCAAGGGCAGCTCGTTCTTCATCTGGTTCGTCGTCGGCGCCGTCCTGCCGCTGCTCGGCCTCGTCGCCGCGTTCCTCTACCGCTACGAGAAGGCCGAGCCCGAGCGCCGCTGCCCGCGCTGCGGCAAGGTCCACAAGCTCTACGTGCAGGTCTGCAACCGCTGCGGCTACGACATGTACCTGCCGGACCCCGAGGAGGTCCACCACCCGATGGCCGGCGACGGCTGAGGAGAAGGCCGAGCTCGTCCGGCGCGCCGTCGCGGATCTGCCCGACGGGGGCCGAGGCCATGGGAGCCGCCGGGCTCTCCCGAGCCCTGAAGCGCCGCGCCTATCGCGGCGGGACCCAGCCGCCGAGCGCCCGCTCGAGCTCGAGCGCGACGGCGATCGAGACGTGGTCGCGTCCCGGGCCGGCGACGACCTGGACGCCGAGCGGCAGGCCGCGGCTGTTCAGGCCCAGCGGGACCTGGGTCACGGGCGTCGCGGCGAGATTGAAGAGGACCACGGGGGTGATGGAGAACGGGCGGAGCAGGATGCCGTGGTGGCGCGGCGCCGCGCGCGGATGGGGTGGGTGCAAGAGCACGCCGTCGCCGATCGTGTCGGCGACCTCGCGAGCGAAGGCGTGGCCGGCGGCGAGCGCCCGGCGGGTGAGGCCGCCGGGCTGAAGCGCGGCGAGGCGCTCGAGCGCGGCGAGCATCTTGATCGGCGCCGTGTGGGGGCCGCGGCGGCTGAATATCGTCCGCATCGTGAGCGGCTCGCAGCCCTCGTCCGCGAGCATCTTCGCGATCGAGGACTCGCCGTCGTTGAGCGCGGTCACGTACAGGGCGTAGGCGCGGCGCATGGCGCGGATCGGCACGCGCCGAGGGCGAGCGCCCGCTCGCGCCAGGGCGGCCGCGGCGCGGTCCATGGAGTCACGCAGCTCGCGCGAGGGCGGGACGACCGAGGTCTCCTCGCCGACGAGTACGTCGAGGCCGGCGAGGTCGACGGAGGCCGGGTCGCCGAGGGGCATCTCGCGCGCGAAGTCGTCGCGCGGGTCAGGCCCGGCGATGATCCGCAGGATGGGCATCAGGTCCTCGGCGCGGCGCGTCATCGGCCCGGTGCAGAGCAGGCGCTCGGCCGCCGAGCCGTCGGGCTCGGGATAGGAGAGGGCGTTCGGCACGAGCCCGGGAGTGGGCTTGTGGCCGAAGATGCCGCAGAAGAAGGACGGGGTGCGGATCGAGCCGCCGACGTCGGAGCCGAGCCCGATCGGCGAGCCGCCCGAGCCGATCGCGG
The DNA here is from genome assembly GCA_036375215.1 of Solirubrobacterales bacterium. Classification (GTDB taxonomy): domain Bacteria; phylum Actinomycetota; class Thermoleophilia; order Solirubrobacterales; family 70-9; genus DASUSH01. The sequence goes on along the minus strand of DASUSH010000057.1, from coordinate 42,601 downwards.
CGCCCTCGCCGCCGGAGGACCCACCCGCGGTGCGCCGCGGGTCGTACGGGTTCCCGGTGCGGCCGTAGACGCGGTTGCCCGTCTCGGGCCACATGCAGAGCTCCGACGTGTTCGTGACGCCGAGCAGGATCGCGCCGCTCGCGAGCAGGCGCTCCGCGACGGGCGCGGTCTCGGCGGCGCGGTGCTCGCGGCGGGCGTCGAGGCCGGTGCAGTTCGGCATCCCCTCGACCGCGATCGCCTCCTTGATCGTGCAGGGGACGCCGAGGTAGGGCGGGAGCTCCTCGTCGCCGGCCGCGCCCGCGATCCGCGCGTCCGCGGCCTCGGCCTCGGCGAGCGCCCGCTCGAAGCGCGGGGCGGCGAGCGCGTTCACGCGCGGCCCGATCTCGCGCAGGCGCTCGACATGCGCGCCGACGACCTCGCGCGAGCGCACCCGGCCGGCGCGGATCGCGGCGGCGATCTCGAGCCCGGAGCGCTCCGTGAACGGTGCGAGCCCGGCGGCCGGAGCCTCCGGGGCTCCGGTCAGCGCAGCCACGTGCGCACGATCGCGTTTGCGAACCCGAGCCCGTACCTGACCACCGCGGGCTTCTTCGAGTGCCCGTGCAGGCGCTTCTCGACGGTGACCGGGACCTCGCGAGCCGGAACGCCGCGCTTGATCGCCTCGATCATGAACTCGGAGGTGTGGAACTGCTCCTGGCGGAGGACGAGCTGCGGGAGGACAGAGGCGCGCACCGCCCGGTAGCCGTTCGAGCAGTCGCTGACCTTGGTCCGGGTGATGAACGAGACGAGGCGGTTGAAGAAGACGATGCCGAGCTCGCGCGCGAAATGGTTCGGGTCCGCGTCGCCGAGCACGCGCGAGCCGTGGGCGAGGTCGACCTCGCCGGCGAGCACAGGCCCGACGAGCCGGTCCATCTCCGAGGGCAGGTGCTGGCCGTCGGCGTCGAGCGTGACCACGACCTCGGCGTGTGAGTCGGCCATCAGCCGGTAGCCGGTGCGAAGCGCGGCGCCCCCGCCGCGGTTGATCACGTGGCGCGCGACCGCGACGCCGTGGGCCCGGGCGACGTCGCCGGTGCCGTCGCGCGAGCCGTCGTCGACGACGAGCACCTCGGTGCCGAGGCCGCAGGAGCTCGGCGGGATGCGTTCCAGCACGTGGCCGAGGTTCTCCTCCTCATTGTAGGCGGGGATCACGACCGCGACCTTGCCCCGGAACCGCTCGGGGAGGCCCGCGTTGCGGAACTCCTCCCAGGCGATCCCCTCGAGCGCCGCCGAGAGCTCGCGGCTGATCCGCGAGCCCTGCGAGAGCGCGCGCAGCACGAGCAGGAACAGGATCAGGATCGCGAAGACCGCCACGCCGATGATGCGCTCGCCGTTGCCCTGGTCGAAGGAGAAGGCCTCGAGGACCGTGTTGGTCAGCTCGGTGCCGCTGACGATCGCGAGCCCGATCGCGACCGCGAGCAGGATCAGGACGTCGGCGTTGCGCAGCGAGCGCCGGCGCCAGACCGCGAAGACCGCGATCGCGGCAGCGATCACGAGGCCGCCGGCGCGGAGCGCCGTCAGCTCGGAGGGGAGGACCTCGGCGAGGAGGAGGGGGGCGCTGGGCTCCACGAGCGGCCAGAGGATAGAGCCGCGACCAGCCATGAAATCGCCGTGCCCGCCAGGGCGATCACGATCGGCATCAGGATCAGGTTGCGGCGCGTGGAGGCGAGCAGGACCGCCCCGATCGCGGTGATGCCGAGCACGAGCAGGACGATCGCCACCGCCTCGCGCCGCCGGCGCAGGCAGAGCAGGACGAGCCCGCCGACCCCGGCGAGGCAGAGCGCCGCGTGCAGTACCTCGGGCGCGACCCCGTCCATGCCGGGCCCCGAGCCCGAGCGCCACATCCGCCAGACCTTGCGGCCCATCATCGCGAGGAGGTCCCCGGGCCGCTCGGCGATCGCCTCCTCGAGGTTCTCGCGCCCGATCGCCCCGAGCGCCGCGTCGCGCTCGAGCTCGGGCCGCTCGGCGGCGACCTCGTTCAGGATCGGCTGCATCGGCAGCAGGTTCACCTCGTCGGGGGTGAGCTCGGAGTCCGGGTGGCTGGCGTAGAAGAGCGCGCGCTTGGTGCCGAAGTGGTCGCCGTCGCCGGGGAGGTAGGTGCCGATGAAAAGGGCCTTGCCGCCGCCGGTGGAGATGGGGACGAAGCGGTCGAGCTCGATGGCGTTGCGGATCGTCCATGGGACAACCACCAATGCGAAGGCGAGCAGGAACACGACCAAGGGACCAACGAATCTCCCCGCGGGTCCTGTCACAGCGGCTCCCCCCGACTTCGCCCTTTCGGGCTCGTCGGGGCCCTCCGCTGCACCACCCGCGCGATCATCGGCTCCGCCAGCGGTGTTCCCACTACTTGCCCTGTAGGACCACCAGCCGGCGAGCAGGCCAAAGAGGATTGAGAAGGGGAGGTACTCGGGGCGAAAGAGCGCGGTCAGCCCCAGCAGGGCTCCCGGGGCCAGGTACGCCCACGGCGAGCGCCCCGGGTCCGAGGCCCACAGGAAGGAGAGGACGAAGCCCGCGAGCGCGAGCTCCGCGAACGGCTCGGACATCAGCCGGCCGGCGTCGTAGACGAAGGCGGGGTAGATCGCGACGGAGCCCGCGGCGACGAGGCCGGCGATCCGCTCGTCGACGCCGCCGGCGCGGGCGAGGCGGCGGGCGAGCGCGTAGGCGACGAGGACGAGCGCGGCGCCGACGAGGGCGACGAGGTAGCGGGCCGCCTCCTCGCGCACGCCGCCGGTGACCACGTAGACGGCGGTGTAGGTGAGGACGGCGCCCGGCGACCAGTCGCTCTCGTTCTCCATCCCGGGCGTCCCGTAGTCGCCGGTCTTGTAGAGGTTCGAGGCGAGCGCGGAGTAGGCCTCGGAGTCGGGGCCCGGGGCGGCGATCTCGTCGCCGGCGCGCGCCACGCGCAGGCCGAGGGCGAGCAGGACGATCACCGCGAGGACGATGAGCGTCGTCCTTCCGTGGCGCTCGGGTAGGCCCGAAATCCAGGCACGAAAATGGGCGCGCATCGCCGGGATGCTACGAACCCCCTCCGCTACCCTCCTGCGCCTCATGCGGATTCTGATCCTGGGTGGCGACGGGTACCTGGGTTGGCCGACCGCGATGCGCTTCTCGGCACAGGGGCACGAGGTGAGCGTGGTCGACAACTTCTCCCGGCGCCGCTGGCATCACGAGCACTCGACCGACTCGCTGATCCCGATCAGCTCGCTCGGCGAGCGCATCAGCGCCTGGCGCGAGCACGAGGGCTACGAGATCCACAGCTTCGTCGGCGACATCGAGGACGGTGAGTTCGTCGACACCGTGATCGCCGAGACGCTGCCGGAGGCGATCGTGCACTACGGCGAGCAGCCCTCGGCACCGTTCTCGATGATGAACCGCCGCAACGCGGTGCTGACCCAGTACACGAACGTGATCGGGACCCTCAACCTGCTCTTCTCGATGCGCGACCGCGTCCCCGACTGCCACCTGGTCAAGCTGGGGACGATGGGCGAGTACGGCACGCCCAACATCGACATCGAGGAGGGGTTCATCGAGATCGAGCACAACGGGCGCAGCGACACGCTCCCGTTCCCGAAGCTGCCGGGCTCGCTCTACCACCTCTCCAAGGTCCACGACTCGCACAACATCCACTTCGCCTGCCGGATCTGGGGCCTGCGCTCGACCGACCTGAACCAGGGCGTCGTCTACGGCGTCGAGACCGCGGAGACCGCGCGCGACGACCGCCTCGCCACCCGCTTCGACTACGACGAGGTCTTCGGCACCGTGCTCAACCGATTCTGCGTGCAGGCGGTGATCGGCCACCCGCTGACCGTCTACGGCGAGGGCGGCCAGACCCGTGGCTTCCTCAACATCCGCGACACCCTGCAGTGCGTCGAGCTGGCCGTCGCCAACCCGCCCGAGCTCGGCGAGTACCGCGTCTTCAACCAGTTCACCGAGCAGTTCACGGTCACCCAGCTTGCCGAGCTCGTCAGCCGCGCCGCCGGCGAGGTCGGCTACGACGTCGAGGTCCGCACATACCCGAACCCCCGCGTCGAGCTCGAGCGCCACTACTACAACGCCACCAACACCAAGCTCCGCGACCTCGGCCTCGACCCCCACCTGCTCGGCGAGGAGCTCGTCCACTCGATGCTCAAGATGATCGAGCGCCACCGGGACCGCGTGATCGAGTCCGCGATCGCGCCCCGCACCCGCTGGAAGCCGGGCGAGCTCGAGGGCTCGACGACCGCGGTCGAAGATCCCGCCTCCTAGCCCGAAGACTGCGGCGATAAAGGTGGGGAGCCGCCGATTCGGGGGCGATCCCGCGCTCCGTGAAGCCTTTTGGGGATGATGACCCCCACAAGGCTTCACAAGCCGATCTGGGACCTCGTTCACCGCCGTCGGGCCCGAAAAGCAGCCCGATCGCTTGCTCTAAGCTGCCTGCACCCATGCGCGCTGCCGACGCTCTTTGCGAAGCCCTCAAGGCCGAGGGCGTGAAGCACGTCTTCGGGATCCCCGGAGGCGCCAACCTGCCGACGTACGACGCGCTCTACGACGCCGACATCACCCACATCCAGGTACGCCACGAGCAGGGCGGCGGGCACGCGGCGGAGGGGTACGCGAAGGCCTCCGGCAAGGTCGGGGTCGCGCTCGCGACCTCGGGCCCCGGCGCGACCAACCTGGTCACGGCGATCGCCGACGCGCACCTCGACTCGGTGCCGACCGTCTTCGTCACGGGGCAGGTCCGCACCGACCTGATCGGCACCGACGGGTTCCAGGAGGCCGACGTCACCGGGATCACGCTCCCGGTCGTCAAGCACTCGTTCCTGGTCCAGGACCCGCGCCAGATCCCGGAGTACATCCACCAGGCCTTCCACGTCGCCTCGACGGGCCGACCGGGGCCGGTCCTCGTCGACGTGCCCCAGGACCTCTCCCGCGCGGACATCGATTACGAGCCGGCGACCGGCAAGCCCGACCTCCCCGGCTACCAGCCGACCACCGAGGGCAACATCAAGCAGATCCGGCTCGCCGCGAAGGCGCTCGCGAACGCCTCCCGGCCGGTGATCTACGCCGGCGGCGGCGTCGTCAACGCGAACGCCTCCGAGGAGCTGCGCGAGCTGGCCGGATCGGACAACCTCCCGGTCACCTGCACGGTGATGGGCCTCGGCGCCTTCCCGGCCCCGCACGAGCAGTGGCTCGGGATGCTCGGCATGCACGGCACCCGGGCCGCGAACTGGGCGATGGACCAGGCCGACCTGATCCTCTGCGTCGGCGCCCGCTTCGACGACCGGATCACCGGCAAGCTCTCCGAGTTCGCGCCGCGGGCGAAGTTCGTCCACATCGACGTCGACCCGGCCGAGATCTCGAAGAACGTCCCCGCGCACATCCCGATCGTCGGCGATGCCAAGGACGTGCTGCCGAAGCTGACCAAGGAGTACAGCGCGCTGAAACCCGACCCCGAGCGCCTCGACGCCTGGTGGAAGCAGATCCACGACTGGCAGGAGAACTACCCGCTCGGCTACGAGGACTCCGCCGACTCCGAGATCAAGCCGCAGCTGATGGTCGAGGCGATGTACCGGGCGACCGAGGGTGACGCGATCGTCGCCTCCGACGTCGGCCAGCACCAGATGTGGGCGGCGCAGTACTACCACTTCTCGAAGCCGCGTCGGTGGATCAACTCGGGCGGGCTCGGCACGATGGGCTTCGGGCTTCCGGCGGCGATCGGTGCCAAGGTCGCCTGCCCCGAGGAGACCGTCGTCTGCCTCGCCGGCGACGGCTCGCTGATCATGAACGTGCAGGAGATGGCGACCGCCGCCGTGCACGAGATCCCGGTGAAGGTCTTCCTGATGAACAACGGCTACATGGGCATGGTCCGCCAGTGGCAGGAGCTCTTCTGGGAGAGCCGCTACAGCTCGGTCGAGCTCGGCCCGAGCCCGGACTGGAAGGCGCTCGCCGAGTCCTTCGGCTGGAGCGCCGACGTGGTCACCGACAAGGCCGAGGTCGAGGGCGCGATGCGCGACGCGATCGCCGCCGACGGCCCCGTGCTGCTCGACGTCCGCGTGACGAAGGAGGAGAACTGCTACCCGATGATCCCGGCCGGCGCCGCCGCCAGGGACATGGTCGGCTGATGGAAGCGGGGACCCCGGACCTGGTCCGCCTCGAGGACCTCGAGGTCGGCTCGCAGCTGACGGGGCGCAAGCACATCCTCTCGCTGCTGGTCGAGAACCGCCCGGGCGTGCTCGCCCGGATCGCCGGCCTCTTCAGCCGGCGCGGCTTCAACATCGACACGCTCACCGTCGGCCCGACCGACGACCCCAACATCTCGCGGATCACGCTCACACTCGACGGCGCCGTCCACCCGATCGACCAGGTGACGAAGCAGCTCCACAAGCTCGTCAACGTGATCAAGATCCGCGACATGGAGCCGGGCACGACGATCGCCCGGGAGATGGCCCTGTTCAAGATCACCGCCTCGGTCGAGTCCCGCGGCGAGATCATGCAGTTCGCGGAGATCTTCAGGGCGAAGATCGTCGAGGTCTCGCGGCGCACGCTGACCGTCGAGATCACCGGGACGAAGGACAAGATCGACGCGTTCGAGCGGATGATCCGCCCGCACGGCCTGGTCGAGATGGCGCGCACGGGCGAGGTCGCGATCGCCCGCTCCAAGCCCGACGCCTAGCGCCCGGGCCGCCTACGCTTGGGGGGTGGCGTCATCGCGACAGCCGCTGGTCGGCGCCGGCGAGCCGGTCGAGCGCCTCGGCGCCCTGATCGAGCGCTCCCCGGCCGGTCGCAGGCGGCTCGTGAGCGTCACCGTCGAGCTCCGCCAGGGCGCCCTCGACCCGGCGGCCGCCGTCTTCTCGACGCGGCTCGCCTCCGACCGTTGGTTCTGCTGGGAGCAGCCCGACGCGGAGTTCGCGCTCGCCGGCCTCGGCGCCGCGCACGAGGTCGTCTCCCGGGGCGCGTCCCGCTTCGAGGACGTCGGCCGCGCCTGCGCCGAGATCGGCCGCGACCGCCTCGCCGACGAGCCCGCCGACCTGCCGCGCGGCGCCGGCCCGGTCTGGGTCGGCGGATTCGCGTTCGCCCCCGACGGCGGCGCGAGCCCGCAATGGTCCTCGTTCCCGCCCGCCCTCGCCGTCCTCCCGGAGCTCTCGATCGCCCGGGCGGGCGATCGCTGCCTGCTCACCCTGAGCGCGCTCGCCGGCGGCGGCGCCGGCGGCGGCGAGACGCTGCGGCGGCTCGAGTCCAGGCTCGGCTCGCTCGGCGCCGCCGAGCTGCCGATGTTCGACCCGCACCCGACCGGCTCGGTGACGATCCGCAGCACGCTTCCGCCGGGCCACTACGAGGACGCGGTCTCGGCCGCCCGCGCCAGGATCCGCGCCGGCGACCTCGAGAAGACGGTGCTCGCGCGGGAGGTCGTGGTCGACGCGCCCTCCGCGCACGACCCCGCCGCCCTCCACGGCGCGCTGCGCGAGCTCTTCCCGGCGTGCTTCTGCTTCTGCGTCGGCTCGCCGGAGGGAGCGTTCTGCGGCGCCAGCCCCGAGCTGCTGGTCCGCCGCCGAGGGGCGGGAGCGGCGACGGTCGCGCTCGCCGGGTCGGCGCGGCGAAGCGCCGACCCCGCCGTGGACGATCACCTCGGCGAGCAGCTCCTGCGCTCCGACAAGGAGCGGACCGAGCACCGGATCGTCGCCCGCCGCATCGAGCGGGCGCTCCGCCCGCACTCGGTCTGGGTGGAGGCCGGACGCGAGCCCGGCCTGGTGAAGGTCGCCAACATCCAGCACATGGCGACGCCGATCCGCGCGCAGCTGGCCGAGCCGCGATCGGCGATGGAGCTGGCCGCGATCCTGCACCCGACGCCCGCCGTGGGCGGCGAGCCGCGCGATCGCGCGCTCGCCGCGATCGGCGAGCTCGAGGACATGGACCGGGGCTGGTACGCCGGGCCGGTGGGGTGGATGGACGCCGCCGAGGACGGCGAGCTCTGCGTCGCCCTGCGCAGCGCCCTCCTTCGCGACCGACGCGCCCACCTCTACGCGGGCGCCGGGATCGTCGCGGACTCCGATCCGGCCGCGGAGCTCGCCGAGACCGAGGTGAAGCTCGGCGCGATCCTGCCCCTGATCGCAAGCTGACATCCGTCACTTGCCGCGTTTCCGGGGGCTTTCCGTGGGTACACACTCGCTGGACCGTGACCGGAGCTGCCCTCACAGACGAGGAGCGGGCGGCCGAGGCCTGGACCTCATTCAACCTTCGAGGTGGGCCCAGCGTCGCTGCGCAGGCACGAGCGGTGATCAAGCCGCTCCGACCAAAGCTGGGGGAAAACCTCTCGGCCGACCTCGAGCTGCTGCTTTCCGAGCTCGTCACCAACGCCTACCGGCATTCCGGCGCGGGCGACCAGGGGATCGGCATCGACGTCGAGATCACCCAGGATCACGTGCGCGCCGAGATCAGCGACCAGGGCGACGGCTTCAAGGCCGAGCCCGTGCCCGAGGGACGGCGCGGCGTGGGTGGCTGGGGGCTGGTCATCGTCGACCGGCTCGCCGAGCGCTGGGGCGTCCGCAAGGGCCCGCCCTCCTGCGTCTGGTTCGAGCTCGAGCGCTAGCCGGCCGGGCGCTCGTCGAGCAGCTCGAGGCGCTCGGAGAGGCCCGTCACCTCGAGCAGGCGGTTCACCGTGTCGCCGCCCTTGACGATCGCGAAGCCGCGGCCGGCCTCCTCGGCGCGCCGGTGCGCCGTCAGGAGCACGCGTAGCCCGCTCGAGTCCATGAAGGTGACCTCGCTCAGGTCGATCACGAGGCGCGCGGGCCGGCCGGCCTCGGCGTCCGTGATCAGGCGCTCGGCCTCGGGGACCGTGGAGAGGTCGATCTCCCCCTCCAGCGCGACGATCGTGGTCTCCCGCTCCTCACCCACGACCGGGAGTATTCCCAACGGAACCGGACGCTGCCTTCCGGTGGCCCGTCACGCGGGCTTCGCGATCGCGTCGGCGACGTGGTCCGCGATCCGGCGGTGGACCTCGACGTTGCGCCGCCGCGCGGTCCGGACCTCGATCACGCCGGTCCCGGCGTCGGCGGCATCGGCGAGCTCGTCGAGGCGCGTGATCCGGCCGTAGGGCACCCCGTAGGCGGCGGCCAGGCGCTCGGGCTCGATCCCCGAGGCGGTGCCGAAGAGGGCCTCGAACTCGGAGCGCTCGATCATTCCCGCCTGCGGCAGGAACTCGAAGATCCCGCCGCCCTCGTTGTTGATCACGATCACCCTCACCGGCGCCTCCACGGCGGCGACGGCGGCGAGCCCGGCGGCGTCGTGGACGAGCCCGAGGTCGCCGGTCACGATCCAGGTCGGGCGGCCGGTGGCGTTCGCCGCCCCGGCGCCTGACGAGAGCAGGCCGTCGATGCCGTTGGCGCCCCGGTTGGCGAGAAAGGTGACCTTGGCCGCGGCCGTGGCGCAGAACGCCTCCTGGTCGCGGATCGGCATGCTCGAGGCCGTGTAGACGAGGTCGCCGTCCGCGTAGAGGCGCCCGAGCATCGCGTGCAGGCCGGGCTCCGAGGGCTCGCTCTCGCCGGCGAGGTCGGACTCGATCGCCGCGGCGGCGCGCTCGCCGGCCCGCAGCCAGTCGGCGGTCCAGTGCACCGCGGCGCCCGCCGCGCGCGCCGACTCGAGGCGGCCCGCGAGCCCCTTCGCGACCGCCGCCGGGTCCGCGCGCACGATCTCGTCGGCGCGGTGGGTGGGCTCGTACCAGCCGTGCGGCGCGAGCACGACCTGCTCGGGCTCGGTGGCCTCGATCCACTCGCGCAGCGAGCGCGATGTCGGCATGTCGCCGATCCGCAGGACGAGGTCCGGGGCGAGCGAGTCCGGGCGGGCGCGGGCGATCGAGTCGTAGGCCCAGATCACCCGCGAGAGATCGTGGTCGCCGAGGCGGAGCTGCGAGGTCGGCTCGGCCAGGATCGGGTAGCCCGAGGCCGCCGCGAGCGCCGCGACGGTCCGGCCGAGACCCGGGTCGGGCTGCCGGCCCGCGACGATCAGCCCCTTGGGCTCCGCCGCGACGCGCTCGGCGAGCCGGTCGAGCAGGGCGCTGCCGGCCCCGCGCGGCCGTGGCGAGACCGCGGTCAGCGGCCGGTCGCCCCGCCCCTCGCGAGCGAGGGGGGAGGACGCGGCGATCCCGCCCAGCTCCTTGCGCGGCGCGAGCGGCTCGCGGAACGGGACGTTCAGGTGGACCGGCCCCGGGCGGGCCTCGCCCCGCGCGGCCGCGTAGGCGCGGCAGGCGACGCTTCGGAAGTGGAGGAGGCCGTCGTCGTCGGCCGCGTGGGTGCCGACCTCGCAGAACCAGCGCACCGCCGAGCCGTAGAGCTTCAGCTGGTCGATCGTCTGGCCGGCGCCGATCCCGCGCAGCTCGGGCGGGCGGTCGGCGGTGAGCACGATCAGCGGCACCGCCGCCGTGTCGGCCTCGGCGACCGCCGGGTGCAGGTTGGCCGCGGCGGTGCCGGAGGTGCAGAGCGCGACCGCCGGCCTGCCGGTGGCCTGCCCGGCGCCCAGCGCGACGAACCCGGCCGAGCGCTCGTCGATCACCACCGAAGCCTCGATCCCGGGCTCGCGCCAGAGCGCGAGCGCCAGCGGGGTGGACCGCGAACCGGGCGAGATCACGGCGACCTCGACCCCGCTGCGCGCGAGCTCCTCCACCATCGCGGTGGCGAGCGCGGTGTTGTCGTTGGTCGGATCCACCGGCGCGAACGCTACTCGCGCCGTTCGCGGGCTAGAGCCGGTGGCGCGCGAGGGCCTCGTCGTCGAGCTCGACGCCGAGGCCGGGACCGTCGGGGATGACGAGCGTTCCGTCGCGGATCTCGGGCCCGCGCGCGGCGACGGTCTCCGCGAAGAGGAGCTGCGTGGCCAGCCCGTGGGCGATGCCGGCACCCGCCCCGGCCGAATCCATCGCAGCCGCCACCCGGCCGGCTGCGGCGATCCCGACCGGGCCCTCGAGCGCGCTCGAGACGTAGACGGGCATCGCCCACTCGCCGCGCTCCGCGGCGACGGGACCCCCGACCTTGGCGAGCTTCAGCGTCGCCAGGTCGCAGGCACCGAGCTCGGCGGCCCGGCGAGCGCCGGCGGGATCGGTGACGCTCTCGTCGGCCGCGATCGGGATCTCGGTCGCCGCGCGGACGACCGCCATCTCGCCGAGGCTCGCGACCGGCTGCTCGCAGAGCTCGATCCCCACGGGCTCGAGCTGCGCCAGGATCCGGGTGGCCTCGCCGGCGCTCCAGGCTCCGTTCGCGTCGACGCGGATCCGGGCCTCCGCGCCGACGGCCTCGCGCACGGCCTCGGCCTGCGCGACGTCGTCCACGGTCCCGAGCTTCAGCTTGAAGGTCGAAAAGCCGCGCGCCGCCCACGCCGCGGCCGTGCTCGCGACCTCGCCCGGACTCCCGGAGGAGAGCGTGGCGTTGACGCTCACCGGCGCGGGCGCCGGCGCCGGCTCGCGCCGCAGCTCGATGTCCATGACCGCGATCGAGAGCGCGCAGGCGGCCTCCGGCGAGCCGAGCTCGCGCGAGAGGCGGTGGGCCGAGACCCCGGCCGGCTCGTCGGCGACGAGCCGCGCAAGGCGGCGGAGCTCGGCCGCGATCGCCTCCAGGGCGCGCCCGCCGCGCAGCGACATCGACGTCGTCTCGCCGAGCCCGACGAGGCCGTCGGCGTCGGTCAGCCGCAGCAGGATCAGCTCGCGGCGCTCGAGGCGGCCCCGCGAGGTCACGTAGGGCTCGCGCAACGGCAGCGCGTACGGGATCACCTCGACCCGGCGGATCACTAGAGCAGCAGGCCCACCGCGAGCAGGAGGCTGAAGGCGCCGAGCAGGGCGCCGGACTGGGCGAGCGCCCGGTTCATGGAGGGGCCGTCGGTCCGCGAGCGCACCCGCTGGATCGGGCCGAGCGCGAGCGGGAGCGAGATCAGGGCGATCAGCGCGGTCGCCGGCCCCCCCGTGGCGGCGAGGCCGATCGCGAGGAACGCGAAGGCGCCGATGACGAGGGCGGCGAACAGCCGTCGCGCGCGCTCGCGGCCGATCCGCACCGCGAGCGTCATCTTGCCGGCGCGCCGGTCGGTGTCGATGTCGCGGACGTTGTTCACGACCAGGATCGCCGTGGCGAGCATCCCGACCGGGATCGAGAGCGCGAACGGGAGCCAGTCGAGACGCTCGAGCTGGACGAAGTAGGAGCCGTTCACCGCGACCAGGCCGAAGAAGAGGAAGACGAAGAGCTCGCCGAGCCCGGCGTAGCCGTACGGCCGCGGGCCGCCGGTGTAGAGCACCCCCGCGAGGATGGAGACCGCGCCCACGGCGAGGATCACCGGGCCGGCGACGATCGCCAGGTAGACGCCGACCGCGATCGCGCCCGCGAACGCGATCCAGGTGGCGACGAGGACGCGGCGCGGGGTCGCGAGCCCGGCGGCGGTCACCCGCACCGGCCCGAGCCGGTCGACGTCGTCGGCGCCGCGCTTCGCGTCCGAGTAGTCGTTGGCGAGGTTCGTGCCGATCTGGATCAGGATGCTGCCCGCGAGCGCGGCGAGGAACGGCCCGACGCGGAGGTCGTCGACGGCCTCGATGGCGGCGGCCGTGCCCACCAGGACCGGGGCGATCGCCGCGGGCAGGGTCCGCGGCCGGGCCGCCATCAACCAGATCCGCAGGGCGTCCAAGGGCGGCTGCGCCTAGGGCCGGCGCGGGTACTTCGAGAAGTCGGGCCGGCGCCCCTCCTGGTAGGCGTTGCGGCCCTCCTGGCCCTCTTCGCTCATGTAGAAGAGGAGCGTCGCGTCGTGGGAGAGCTGCTGGAGCCCGGTGAGGCCGTCCTCCTCCGCGTTGAAGCTCGCCTTCTGCAGCCGCAGGGCGAGGGGGGAGAGGTGCCCCATCTCGCGGCACCAGGCAACGGTCTCGCGCTCGAGGTCGGCCGTCGGCACGACCGCGTTCACGAGGCCCATCGCGAGCGCCTCGCCGGCGTCGTAGAGCCGGCAGAGGAACCAGACCTCCTTGGCCTTCTTCACGCCCACGTTGCGGGCGAGCAGGCTGGCCCCGAAGCCGCCGTCGAAGCTGCCGACCCGGGGGCCGGTCTGGCCGAAGACCGCGTTCTCGGCGGCGATCGTGAGGTCGCAGACGAGGTGGAGGATGTGGCCGCCGCCGACGGCGTAGCCCGCGACCATCGCGATCACGGGCTTCGGCGTGCGCCGGATCTGGACGTGCAGGTCGCCGACGTCGAGCCGGCCGACGCCCGACTGGGCGACCTCGTCGTCGCCGATGTACCCGTCGTCGCCGCGGATCCGCTGGTCGCCGCCCGAGCAGAACGCCTCGTCGCCGGCGCCGGTGAAGATGATCTGGCCGACGTCGAGGTCGTCGCGGGCGAGGCCGAAGGCCGCGCGCAGCTCGGCGAGCGTCTGCGGGCGAAAGGCGTTGCGGACCTCGGGCCGGTCGATCGTGATCTTCGCGATCCCCTCCGCCTTCTCGTAGCGGATGTCGCCGAACTCGCCCGCGGGGCTCCACTCGATCGGCGCGTAGAGCTCCTCGCGCGGCGGTGCGTCCTTGTGGGGGGTCGGCATAGGCTGCGGGCACGATAGCCACGAAGACCGCCCGGAAGCGATGAACCTCGACAACTGGCTCGCCCAGCGCTCCCAGACGTGCCCCGACCGGCCCGCCCTCGTCTCGGCGGGCCAGGAGCTGACATACGCCGAGCTCGAGGCTGAGGCGAGCGGGGTCGCCAGGCGGCTCGCCGCGCGGGGGGTGCGGCGCGAGGCGACCGTGGCGCTCGACCTGCCGCCGGGCCCGGACTTCGTCGTCCTCCTGCACGCGCTGATGAAGCTCGGGGCGGTCGCCTACCCGATCAACCCGCGCCTCACCGCCGCCGAGCGGGAGGCTGAGCTCGAGCGCGCCGATGCGATCCTCGCCGTCTCGAGCCCCGCCGACCTGGCGGGACCCGAGGCCGACCTGCCGCTCCTCGGCGAGCACGACCTGAACGCGATCCACTGCCGGATCCTCACCAGCGGCACCTCCGGCCGGCCGCGCCCCGTCGGGCTCACCTACGGCAACCACCTCTGGAGCGCCGTCGGGTCGGCCTTCAACCTCGGGATGGAGCCGAGCGACCGCTGGCTCTCCTGCCTGCCGCTCAACCACGTCGCCGGCCTCTCGATCGTGATGCGCAGCGTGATCTACGGCACCACGGCCGTCGTTCACGACGGCTTCGACTCAGGGCGGATCGCCGACTCGCTCGAGGGGGACGGCGTGACGCTGATCTCGGTCGTCGCGACGCAGCTCCGGCGCCTGCTCGAGGCCGGCGTCGACCTGCTGCCGCTGCGGGCGGTGCTCGTCGGCGGCGGCCCCGTCCCCGACGACGTCCTCGAAGAGGCGATCGGCCGCGGCGCGACCGTGGTCCAGACCTACGGGCTCACCGAGGCGGCCTCGCAGGTGACCACGCTCGCCCCGGCCGACGCCACCCGCAAGCTCGGCTCGGCCGGCCGGCCGCTGCTCACCACCCACCTGCGGATCGAGGACGGGGAGATCCTCGTCCAGGGCCCGACGGTCGCCCCGGGGTGCGCCGACGTCGACGGCTGGCTGCACACCGGCGACCTGGGCCATATCGACGAGGAGGGCTTCCTCTACGTCACCGACCGGCTCGGCGACATGATCGTCACCGGCGGCGAGAACGTGATGCCGGCCGAGGTCGAGGAGGTCCTGCTCCGCCATCCGGCCGTCGCCGACGCGGCCGCCGTCGGCCGCTCCGACGCCGAGTGGCAGGAGGCGGTCGAGGCCGTCGTCGTCCTCCGCGAGGGCGCCGAGGCGAGCTCCGACGAGCTCCGCCGCCACTGCTCCGCCGCGCTCGCCGGGTTCAAGGTGCCGAAGCGCTTCGAGTTCGTGGGCGAGCTGCCGCGCACGTCCTCGGGCAAGCTTCTCCGCCGCGAGCTGCGCTGAGCGGGGGTCACGACTGCACTAGGATCACCCGCCCGATGAGCGACGAGAAGACCCTCTACGACGACGACGCGGACCTCTCGCTGCTCGAGGGAAAGACCGTCGCGATCCTCGGCTACGGCTCCCAGGGACACGCGCACGCGCTCAATCTGAAGGAGTCCGGGGTCGACGTGATCGTCGGGCTCCGCCCCGACTCCTCGAGCCGTGCCGACGCCGAGGCCGCCGGGCTCGAGGTCACCGACGTCGCCGACGCCGCGAACCGCGGCGACATCGTGATGATCCTGCTGCCCGACGAGAAGCAGGCCGAGGTCTGGGAGGCCGAGATCAAGGACGGGATCGTCCCCGGCAACCTGCTGATGTTCGCCCACGGCTTCGCGATCCGCTTCGAGCAGATCGACCCGCCCGCGGGCGTCGACGTCGGCATGGTCGCGCCGAAGGGCCCGGGCCACCTCGTCCGCCGCCAGTTCGAGGAGGGCCGCGGCGTGCCGTGCCTGATGGCCGTCCACCAGGACGAGTCCGGCAACGCGCGCGACCTCGTCCTCGCCTACGCGAGCGGGATCGGCGGTGGCCGCGCCGGAGTGATCGAGACCACCTTCTCAGACGAGTGCGAGACCGACCTCTTCGGCGAGCAGGCGGTGCTCTGCGGCGGCGCGACCGAGCTCGTCCGCGCCGGCTTCGAGACCCTCGTCGAGGCCGGGTACGACCCGCGCCTCGCCTACTTCGAGTGCCTGCACGAGCTCAAGCTGATCGTCGATCTCATGTACGAGCAGGGCATCTCGGGCATGCGCCACTCGATCTCCAATACCGCCGAGTACGGCGACATGACGCGCGGCCCGCGGGTGATCGGCGAGGAGACCAGGGCGGCGATGGGCAAGATCCTCGAGGACATCCAGTCCGGCGAGTTCGCCAGGGAGTGGATCGCCGAGAATCGCGCCGGCGGCGAGAACTTCGACCGCATGCGCGGCGAGCAGGCCGACCATCAGATCGAGCACGTCGGCGGTGAGTTACGCTCGATGATGCCTTGGATCGAGAAGAAGTAGGAGCGGACGAGGTACCCGCGATCGCCGGCACGGCGGAGCTGGCGACCGAGCTGCGCGACTACCCGGTGCAGGCGGGGATCGTGCGCCAGGAGGAGTACAACCGCTGGCTGCCGCTGGTCAAGTGGCTGCTCGCGATCCCGCACTATTTCGTGCTCGCCTTCCTCGGGATCGGCGCCGCGGTCGTCCTGATCATCGCCTTCTTCGCGGTCCTCTTCACCGGCAGCTGGCCGCGCGGCATGTTCGACTACGTGGTCGGCGTGCAGCGCTGGGTCTTCCGCGTCAACGCGTACGTGCTGCTGATGGTCGACGAGTACCCGCCGTTCGGCCTCGACGACGACCCCGACCACCCGGCGCGGTTGTGGATCTCCTACCCGGAGGAGGGCGTCGACAACTGGCGCCCGCTCGTCCACTGGCTGCTGATCTTTCCCTACGCGATCGTCGCCGGCGCGCTCGTCTTCGCCGCCGGCTTCGCCGTGATCGCCTCGTTCTTCACGATCCTCTTCACGAAGTCCTACCCGCGCGGCCTCTTCGACTTCACCGAGATCGCGCTGCGCTGGCAGGTGCGGGCGACCGCGTACCACTACTTCATGGTCACGCGCTACCCGCCGTTCGCGTGGGGATAGCTACTCGCCCATCACCTTGATCACGAGCCGCTTCGGGCGGCGGCCGTCGAACTCGACGTAGAAGATCGCCTGCCAGGGGCCGAGGTCCAGCCTGCCGGCGGTGACCGGGACGATGACCTGGTGGTGGACCAGCAGGTTCTTCAGGTGGGCGTCGCCGTTGTCCTCGCCACCGCGGTGGTGGCGATAGTCCCCGCCCTCGGGGAGCAGCTCGGCGGCGACGTCGTTCGCCGCCGGCTTCCAGCTCGGCGGCGCGACCTTGTCGAGCCACTCGAGCGCGTCGGCCTGGATCCCGGGCTCGTCGTCGTTCACCCAGACGCCCGCGGTGATGTGCATCGCCGAGACGAGCGCCATGCCCTCCGCGATCGCCGCCGCGTCGACCGCCGCCTGGACCTCGTCCGTGATCCGGACGAACTCGCGCCGCTCGGCGGTCTCGAACGTGTGGTAGGCGGTGTGGAACTTCACGACCGCGACGGGAAGGCGCGGCCGTCGGGGTCCTCGCCGTCGGGGAGGTGCCCGTCGCGGCCGACGTACCCGTCCTTGCCGCCGACGATGACGTAGACGGCATCGCCCTCGCCGACGTTGCGGACGCTGCGGACGGTCGTCGGGTCGACCCGGGCGAACCCGCCCTCGCCGATCCGGTGGGCGTCGACGTCGCCGAAGGTCATCTCGATCTCGCCGCGATGGACGAAGTAGAGCTCCTCCTGCTCGTCGTGGTAGTGGCCGCCGGTCTCCCAGCCGGCCGGGAGGACGATCGCGTTGACGCCGAACGCGGTGACGCCGAGGCCGCGACGCACCTTGCGGAAGCCATATCCGTCGCCGAGGTCGTCGAGCGCGCCGACCGCGTACCCGTCGCCGCTCGTGACGCCGCTCTCGCCGCTCTCGGCCACGCCTGGACCCTATATCCCGCCCCGCTCGCGGTGGCGTGCCGACGGGCGCGCGTGATACGAATGCGCGCCGCAGGGTCCAACCGGGGCGGCTACGCCCTTACCAACAGGAGGAAAGAGCTAAATGGGGACTCCCCCTCAACCACCGCCCCCGCAGCCGGGCTACGGCGCGCCGCAGCAGCAGGGAACGCCGGGGATCGCGGTTGCCGGGTTCGTCTGCGCGCTGGTCGGACTCCTGGTCTCGTGGGTCGGCTGGACGATCGTGCTGTGCGTGATCGGCCTCGTCCTCAGCATCATGGGACGCCGGCAGGCGATCGAGCGGGGGGCCCCGACGGGCCTTGCCACCGCCGGCATCGTCATGGGAATCATCGGCACGGTGATCGCCATCATCATCATCGTCTTCGTGATCATCCTCGTCAGCGAGGGCGAGGACGTGCTCGACGACCTCACGATCACGACCTCGACGTTCGGACAGGCCGTGATCGCGCTGAAGCTGTACCGCGGCCGGATCATCCCGCCGCTCAAGCGACTGCGGAGCTGAAAACGCGGCGAGCGGGCCGCCCGGAACGCACCGGGCGGCCCGCCCCCGCCTACGCCAGGAGGACCACTTGAACGACCCAAACCAGCCGGCTCCACCCGCCCCGCCGCCGCCGCCCGCCCCTCCGCAGCCCGTCGGAGGCCAGCCCCCACACCAGGGGAACCCAGGCACGGCCGTCGGCGGCTTCGTCTGCAGCCTCGTCGGGATGATCCTGGCCCTCATCGGCATCTGCTTCTTCATCGGCGGCCCCCTGGCCGCGATCGGACTGGTGCTCTCGATCGTCGGGCGAAACCAGGCGAACCAGCGCGGGAAGCCCTCCGGGCTGGCGACGGCCGGAATCGTGATGGGCGTGATCGGCGTCATCGCCGGGCTCGCGTGGCTCGCGGTCGCGATCTTCTCCGACTCGAGCGACGTCGACTTCGACTTCGACACGTCGGTGGTCGCCGCGCCCCTGATGCTGGCGGCGGCGAGGAACCGCCTGCCCGCCTTGCGGCGCGATGGAGGCCGGGGCTAGCCACCCCGCGGGCGGGCTGGCCGGCGCCGCGGCCCCGGCGCCCGCGCCGCGGCGCTTCATCCCTGGCATCGCGGTCTCGCTCTGCGGGGCCGCGCCGTTCCTGCTCGCCGCCTTCGCCTGGCAGCGCGACGGCGGCGAGCTCTCCGGCGCGGGCCTCATCGGCGGCTGCCCGATGCTCGAGGTGGTGGGAATCCCATGCGCCAGCTGCGGCGCCGCCCGGGCCTTCTTCCACCTGACCCACGGCGACGCCGCGTTCCTCGAGTTCAACTGGTTCTGGCCGATCGCCGCCCTCCTCGCCGCCGGCTACGGCGCGGTCCTGCTGGCCCGGGCGGCGCTCGGCGCCGACCCGTTCGGGCCGTGGGCCCGTGGCATCGCGCGCCGGTACGCGACCCAGCCGGCGCGGATGGCCGCGGCGACGCTCGCGGTGCTGCTCGTGCCGTGGGTGATCGCGCTCGCGAACGCCGACGCCATACGATCCGCCTGAGATGGCCTACGACCCCGGCCAGGAGCCCACCGCCCGCCAGCCCGTCCCGGCGCAGGCGACGCCGCCGGGCTGGTACCCCGACCCGAACGACCCCTACACGCAGCGCTACTGGGACGGCGCGCAGTGGACGGAGAACCGCTCGCCGGTCGCCGCGCAGGCGGGCCCGCCCACCAACGGCAAGGCGACCGCGTCGCTCGTCCTCGGGATCGTCTTCCTCTGCGGCATCGGGTCGATCCTCGCGCTCGTGTTCGGGCACCAGGCGAAGAACGAGATCGAGGCGTCGAACGGGACGCAGGGTGGCGAGGGCATGGCGAACGCCGGGATCATCCTGGGCTGGATCGGGATCGGGCTCGTGATCGCATATCTGCTCTTCTGGGTCCTGATCTTCGGCGGTGGCCTCTTCCTGAGCGGGTCCTAGGGCCCCCGCCGCCGCGCCGACAAGGTCTGGATCGGGATCGGCCTCGCGGTGCTCTATCCGGTCCTGGTGTTGATCTTCGGCGTGCCGCGCTCGAGGTCGGCAGCGACTGGTCGCGGCGCCGCCGGATCCACCGCCGCGGGCCCTATGCTGAGCCGCCGATGAGCGCCCGCGACGTCAACCCCTTCGCCAAGCAGTACCTGATGACCGCGGGGCCCACGCCGCTGCCGCCTCGCGTCAGCCAGGTGATGGCGGAGCCGATCCGCTACCACCGCGCGCCGGCCTTCGTCGAGGTCTACTCGCGGGTGCTGGATCGCCTGCCGCGGGTCTTCCAGACCGAGAACCAGGTGCTCTGCTTCGCCGCCTCGGGGACCGGGGCGATGGAGTCGGCCGTCGCCAACCTGATCGGCCCCGGCGACCCGGCCGTGGTCGCTTCGTGCGGCAAGTTCGGCCAGCGCTGGGCCGAGCTCTGCGACGCCTACGGGGCCGAGACCGGGCACCTCGAGGTCGAGTGGGGCGAGCGGGTCGAGCCCGGCGCGCTCGACGAGTTCATCGCCGCGCGCGACCGCGCGCCGCGGGCGGTCTACGTCACCCAGTCGGAGACCTCGACCGGCGTCCTCAACGACGTCCGGGCCCTCAACGAGGTCGCGCGCTCGCACGGCGCGGTCCTCTGCGTCGACGCGGTGTCGGGCCTCGGCGCCGCCGACCTGCCCCAGGACGAGTGGGGCGTCGACGTCGTCGTATCGGGCTCGCAGAAGTCACTCATGTGCCCGCCCGGCCTCGCCTTCGCGTCGGCCTCCGAGCGGGCGATGGACCTCGCCGCCGAGAAGGCCGGCGGCCGCTACTACCTGGACTGGGCGAAGACCGCGACGGGCCAGGGCCAGGACCCGCCGAACTCCGCGTTCACCCCCGCCGTGACGCTCTTCATGGCGCTCGACGTCGCCCTCGAGATGATCTTCGAGGAGGGCCTCGGCGCCGTCTTCGCCCGGCACGCCGTCCTCGCCCGCGCCGCCCGCGCCGGGATCGAGGCGCTCGGGCTCGAGCGCTTCGGCCCGGACGACGAGAACGCCAACGTCGTCACCGTCGCCGCGCTCCCGGACTCGATCGACGGCGCCAAGCTGCCGAAGCTGATGCGCGACAGCTACGGGATCACCTTGGCCGGCGGCCAGGGCCATCTCAAGGGCCGCATCGTGCGCATCGCCCACTGCGGGTATTTCGGCGCGTTCGACATCATCGTCGCGCTGAGCGCGCTCGAGATCGCGCTGCGCGACCTCGGCCACGAGGCCGAGCCCGGTGCGGGCGTCGCCGCGGCGCAGGCAGTGTTCGCCGAATCCGGGGCACCGGAGCCGGTCGCCGGCTAGGCCGCCGATACCGATGGCAGAGCGGCCCAAGGTCCTGGTCAAGGAGAAGATCGCCGAGTCCGGCGTCGACCTGCTGCGCGAGGAGTTTGACGTCGAGCTCGGCCTCGACTGGGACGCCGACGAGCTCGCCGAGCGGATCGGCGAGTTCGACGCGATCCTGATCCGCTCGGGCACGAAGCTGACCGCCCAGCTGATCGACCGCGCCGGCCGCCTCCGCGCGATCGGGCGGGCCGGCACCGGCGTCGACAACGTCGACCTCGCCGCGGCGACCAGGCGCGGGATAATCGTCGCGAACGCGCCGGAGTCGAACTCCGTGGCCGCCGCCGAGCACACGCTCGCGATGGCGCTCGCACTCTTCCGAAACGTCCCGCAGGCGCACGGCTCGCTCGTCGCCGGCGAGTGGGCGCGCTCGCGCTACGGCGGCAACGAGCTCTACGGGAAGACGATCGGCGTGATCGGGTTCGGCCGGATCGGCCAGCTCGTCGCCCGGCGCGCCCAGGCGTTCGACATGGACGTCGTCGCGTTCGACAAGTTCGTCTCGCCGGAGCGCTTCCGCGAGCTGGGCGTCGAGGGCGCCGGCTCGAGCGAGGAGCTCTACGCGCGCGCCGACCTGATCACGATCCATCTGCCGAAGACCCCCGAGACCGTCAACTGGATCGACGCCGAGGCGATCGCGGCGATGCGCGACGGGGTCCGGATCGTCAACTGCGCCCGCGGCGAGCTCGTCGACCTGGAGGCCCTGGAGGCGGGCCTCGAGTCGGGCAAGGTCGCCGGCGCCGCCCTCGACGTCTTCCCCTCCGAGCCGTTCACCGAGCACCCGATCTTCGAGCGCGACGACGTCGTCGTCACCCCGCACCTCGGCGCCTCGACCGCGGAGGCCCAGGACCGCGCCGGCATCGTCACCGCCGAGCAGGTGAAGGCCGCGCTCACCGGGGGCGTCGTCACCAACGCGGTCAACATCGTCGCGGTCCGCCCGGAGACGATGGAGGCGCTCGCGCCGTTCGTGCCCCTCTGCGAGAAGCTCGGCCGGCTCGCGACCGGGCTCGCCGGCGGCGCCGCCGGGCGGGTCGAGGTCGAGGTCCGTGGCCGGATCACCGACCACGACACACGGCTGCTCGGGATCTCCGTCCTGGTCGGGATCCTCTCCGGCCACACCGAGGTCCCGGTCAACCTCGTGAACGCCCCGGCGATGGCGGAGGAGCGCGGCATCGAGCTGGTCGAGGTGACCGAGTCGGCGTCGGAGGACTTCACCGAGCTGATCGCGGTCCGCGTCCCGGGGAACGGCGGGCTCGTCGAGGTCGCCGGCACCGGCGTCGGCCCGCGCAACGTGCCCTACCTGGTCGGCGTCTGGGGCCAGAGCTTCTACATGCCGTTCGCGGATCACCTGGCCGTCTTCCGCTACGCCGACCAGCCCGGGATGATCGGACGCGTCGGCACCGCGTTCGGCCAGCACGGCGTCAACATCGTCTCCGCCGCGGTCGGCGCGGAGTCGAGCTCCGACGAGGCCGTGATGGCGCTCACCACCGACGCGCCGGTGCCCGACGACGTGGTCGCGGAGATCGCGGGCGGCGACGGCTTCGCCGAGGGATACGCCGTAGATCTCTGAGAGGGTTCGGGCGCCGATGAGCGCCACGCACCCGCGGAGGATCCTCCTCGAGGACGGCCGCCTGCTCGCCTTCGACGAGTGGGGCGACCGCTGCGGCACCCCGGTCTTCAGCTTCCACGGGGGGATCAGCTCCCGGCTCGACGCGGCGCCGCTCGACGCCGCGTGCCGCGAGCGCGGCGTCCGCCTGATCGCCCCCGACCGGCCCGGGACCGGATACTCGGACCCGTCCCCGGGGCGGACCCTGCTCGACTGGCCGCGCGACGTCGCCGAGCTCGCCGACGCGCTCGGGCTCGAGCGCTTCGGGGTGATGGGGTGGTCGCTCGGCGGCCAGTACGCCGCCGCCTGCGCCTACGCGCTCCCCACCCGTGTCACCCGGGCCGCCCTGCTCGCCGGCGTCGTCCCGTTCGAGGTCGAGCCCGGCCGCGCGGGCCTCGCCTGGTTCGACCGCTGGCTCCTCACCCTCTGCCGGTGGGCTCCTCCGCTGGCCGGGCTGGGGCTCCGGATCGGGGTCTCGCTGCCGCCGCTCGCGGGGATGCAGCGCATCATCGCCTGCGACGGCAGCGACGCCGACCGCGAGGCCCTGCGCCGCGACCCCTCGCCGACCTGGGCCGCGGAGTCGATCAAGCAGTCGGTCCGGGCCGGCACCGGCGGCGTGATCCGCGACTACAGGGTCTGGCGGGAGCCATGGGGGTTCGACCTCGGCCGCGTCGGGGTCGAGGTCGGGGTCTGGCAGGGCGACGACGACGGCTTCGTGCCGGTCACCGACGCCGAGGCGCTGGCGGAGCGGATCCCGGGCGCGAGGCTCGTCGTCTGCCCGGGCGAGGGCCACATCTCCCTGCAGCGCAACCACGGCGCCGAGGCCGCCGAGTGGCTGGCGGCGCCGCTCCGCGCGGCGCGGGTCTAGATGAGCAATTCCGTAGGGTTCGGTCGATGCGCGCCGTCGTCATCCCCCAGCCCGGGCCGCCCGAGGTCCTGACGGTCGAGGAGCGCCCCGACCCACCGGTCGAGCCGGGCGAGGTCCGGATCGCGGTGCGCGCCGCGGGAGTCAACTTCGCCGACACGATGGCCAGGGCCGGCACCTACCCGGACGCGCCCCCGACTCCCAGCGTGGTCGGCTACGAGGTAGCCGGCGAGGTCGAGTCGGTGGGGGAGGGAGCGGGGGCGAAGGTGGGCGACCGCGTCCTCGCCGGGACCCGTTTCGGCGGCTACGCCGAGCTCGTCTCGGTGCCGGACGCGCAGGTCGTGCCGCTACCCGAGCGATTGAGCTTCGAGCAGGGCGCCGCGTTCCCGGTGAACTACGCCACCGCCCACGCGGCGCTCGTGATCATGGGCGGGCTCTCCGCGGGCGAGCGGGTCCTGATCCACGCCGCCGCCGGCGGGGTGGGGATCGCCGCCACCCAGATCGCCAAGCACCTCGGCGCCGAGATCTACGGCACGGCCTCGGGCTCCAAGCACGAGGCGATCCGCGCCCAGGGCGTGGACCACGCGATCGACTACCGCAGCGAGGACTTCGAGGAGGCGGTGATGCGGATCTCGGGAGACGGGGTCGACGTCGTGATCGACGCGATCGGGCCCTCGAGCTTCCGCAAGAGCTACCGCTCGCTCCGCCAGGGCGGGCGCCTCGTCATGTACGGGGCGTCGGAGATGTCGACCGGGGAGACCCGCGACCTCGCCGCGGTCGCCAAGGGCCTCCTGAAGATGCCCCTGGCGACGATGCCCTGGTGGCAGAGCCTCGCGATGATGAACGAGAACAAGGGCGTCTTCGGCCTCAACATGCTGAAGTGGTGGGACGCGGAGGGGAGCCTCGACCGCATGATCGCGCCGCTCGCGCCGCTTCTGGAGAGCGGCGTCCTCGAGCCGGTGGTCGCCGCGGCATTCCCGTTCGAAGGCGCCGCCGACGCGCACCGATTCCTCGCCGAGCGCAAGAACGTCGGCAAGGTCGTCCTCACCCCGTAGCCCGTGGACCCGACGCTCCCGATCGCGAGCCTCGGCAGCCTCTTCGAGCGCGCGATCGTCGACACCGGGCGGCTCCCGCAATTCCTGTTCTTCGCCTCGTTCCTCTTCAGCTGGGGCTTCATCCGCACGAGCGCCCACCTGATTCGCGCCCAGGTCCGCTGGTGGCCGGGCAACGTCGAGGTCGGCGGGACCCACATCCACCACCTGGTCTGGGGGATCATCATCGTCCTGATCTCCGGCTGGATCGGGACCACCGTCCAGCCCGACGCGCCCTGGCACGAGATCCTCGCGGTCCTCTTCGGCTTCGGCATGGGGCTGACGCTCGACGAGTTCGCCCTCTGGTTGAACCTCCGCGACGTCTACTGGGAGTCCGAGGGCCGGCGTTCGATCGACGCCGTGATCGTCGCGGTGATCGTCACCGGGTTCGTGCTCGTCGGCTTCACGGCCTGGCTCGAGGTCGGCAAGGGCGTCGAGGACGGCGTCTTCGCGGTCGTCGGCTTCTTCGGCGGCTTCGCGATCGTGCTCGCCTTCGTGAACGCCGCGAAGGAGAAGTTCGGGATGGCGATCTGGGCGCTCCTCGTCCCGCCGGTCGGCCTGGTCGGCGCGATCCGCATGGGGCGCCCGGACTCGCTGTGGGGCCGCTATCTCTACCGCTCCGATGGCCGCCGCGAGAAGGCGGCTGAGCGCTTCGAGGGCCGCGAGAGCCCGTGGTTCTGGCGCAACCCGCGCCGCCACGGCCGGCACGGGCCGGCCCCGGCCCCCGCTGGGGACTGAGCGCCGCTACGAGGGCTCGGTCGCGGGCTCGGCCTGGTGAGCGCCGGCGGGCACGGGCTCGCCGGACTCGACCTCGCGCGGGACGAGCTCCGCGAGCACGACCCCGATCGAGCCCGCGACCGGGATCGCGATCAGGGCGCCGAGGATGCCGAGCAGCTCGGCGCCGACCAGGATCGCGACGATCGAGACCGCCGGGTTCAGGTGGACGGCGCTCTTGAACATGAGGGGCTGGAAGACGCGGTCCTGGAGCTGCTGGTAGACGAGGAACGCGATGCCCCAGATGATCGCCGCGGTGGGGAAGTCGGTGATCCCCGCGACGACCGCGATCAGGAGGCCGCCGAGGGTGAACCCGATCAGCGGGATCAGGTCGAGGAACGCCACGAGGACCGCCAGCGGCACGGCCATCGGGATGTCCAGCAGCTCGAGCATGAGCCAGGTGAAGACGCCGGCCATCACCGCGGACAAGAGCGCGACGGTGATGTAGGACTTGACGACGCGGAAGATGCCCTCGCCGATCCGGCGCCAGCGCTCCGCCGCGCTCCCGGGGAGCCGCGACACCGCGTTCGCGTAGAGCCTGCCGCGGTCCAGCACCAGGAAGAAGCCGAGCGCGAGGATCGTGATCGCGGCGAAGATGTTGCTCGCGGCCTGCACGGTGAGCTGGCCGGCCTCGCCTGCGGCCGACCCGATCTTCGAGGGCAGCTGCTTCGCCTCGTCGGTGAGCGTCTTGGTGATGTCGTACTTGTCGTTTAAGTCCCGGAACTCCTCGTTGCCCTCCGCCCAGTCCTCGAAGTCGTGGATGTAGGTCGGGAGCTGCGAGGCGAGCTTCTCGACCTCCTTCACCATCGGCGGGATCACCTGCAGCAGGACGAAGAGGAAGAAGAGGAAGCCGACCAGGTAGACGACGAGGATCGCGAGCCACCGCGGCAGGCCGCGCCCGCGGACCTTCACCCGCTCGACCAGCGAGACGAGCGGGGCGATGCCGAGCGCGAAGAAGACCGCGATCACGACCCACTGCAGGGTGGTGCGGGTGTGCAGGACGATCAACGCGAGCAGCAGGGCCGCGGCGATCATCGCCAGGGCGACGATCGCCACCTTGGCCACGGCGCGAGCCTGGATCCCGGCGGCATCCATCCGGTCCCTCTTCGATTCGCCCGGGGCGTTCCCTGTCGGGGTTACGATCCGTGCAATGGGACCGGCGGGACGGTGGCTGGCCGCGGCGGCGCTCGGGATCGCGTTCGCGATCCTCGCGCCGGCTTCGGCGAGCGCCGAGATCCTCGAGCTGAGCCTCGACCGCGGCGTCCTCGAGATCAAGTCGAGCGACGAGCGCGACGTGATCGAGGTCTCCGCCGGGGGCAAGTCGGTCGTGATCGCCGACCGGGACGGGATCCCGGAGGCCGCGGGCCCCTGCAGGGGCGGCGGCACCGAGACCGTCGTCAGCTGCCCGCGCAAGCGGGTCGACGAGGCCGTGGTCGACCTCGGCGACGCCGACGACTCCTTCGACGGCGACGGCGACCTCCGCTTCGAGGTCGAGGGCGACACCGGCGACGACGAGATCGACGGCGGCGACGCCGGCGACCTGCTCGAGGGAAAGTACGGCAACGACACGATCGACGGCAGCGCGGGCCCGGACGAGATCCTCGGCGGGCTCGACGACGACGCGATGTTCGGCAAGGGCGGGAGGGACCGGCTCGACGGCGGCCCCGGCAAGGACAGCGGGGACGGCGGCGCGGGCAAGGACAGGTGCCTCGGCGTCGAGCAGGCCGGCAAGGGCGATTGCGCCTAGATGGAGCCGCCGCAAGGGCGATCGTGAGGGCGCGCCGCGCCTGGAGCCGAACCTGACGGTGCGCTAATCTCCGCCGACCGATGACCACCCGGCTCCACAGCCCGGCCCTTCTCCTTCTGCTCCCCCCTCGGGGGGACTAATCGCCGGGCGGCGCGATAGCCGCGAGCAAAAGGTCATCGCAGTCTCAACCAGAAGGAGAAGCCCATGAGCGGGCCGGAATCACCCGAAGTAGCAGAGCAGGATCGCGTCCAGATCTTCGACACGACGCTGCGCGACGGCGAGCAGTCGCCCGGCATCTCGCTGAACACCGGCGAGAAGGTCGAGATCGCACAGCAGCTCGCGCGGCTCGGCGTCGACGTGATCGAGGCCGGCTTCCCGATCACCTCCCCGGGTGACTTCGAGGCGGTCCAGGCGATCGCCCGCAACGTCGAGGGGCCCGTGATCTGCGGCCTGGCACGCACCCACAAGGCCGACATCGACGCCGCCTGGAACGCGATCAAGGACTCCCGACGTCCGCGCATCCACACGTTCATCTCGACCTCGGACATCCACATCGAGCACCAGCTCCAGACGACCCGCGAGGATGTCAGGGGGCAGGCGAAGGCGGCCGTCGCGCTGGCGCGGTCGTACTGCGAGGACGTCGAGTTCTCGCCGATGGACGCGACCCGCGCCGACGTCGAGTTCACCGCCGAGGTCTGCGCGATCGCCGTCGCCGAGGGCGCGACCGTGATCAACATCCCGGACACCGTCGGCTACATCACCCCCGAGGAGTACTCGCGCTACTTCGCCCGCCTCTACGAGCTCGTCCCCGAGCTGCGCGACGTGCGCCTGTCCGTCCACTGCCACGACGACCTCGGGCTCGCGGTCGCCAACTCCTACGCCGGCGTCCTCGCCGGCGCGCGCCAGGTCGAGTGCGCCGTGAACGGGATCGGCGAGCGCGCCGGCAACTGCTCGCTCGAGGAGATCGCCGTCCTCCTTCGCACCCGCGGCGACGAGCACGGCCTCGACACCGGCCTGAACACCCGCGAGCTCGCCCGCACGAGCCGGATGGTGACGCGCTTCACCGGCTACCAGGTGCCGCCGAACAAGGCCGTGGTCGGGCGCAACGCGTTCGCCCACGAGTCCGGCATCCACCAGGACGGCGTCCTCAAGGAGCGCACGACGTTCGAGTGGATCCCCGCCGCGGAGGTCGGCGCCGAGCCCGAGGTGATCGTGCTCGGCAAGCACTCCGGGCGCCATGCCCTGCGCGACGCGCTGGAGACACTCGGTTTCGTGGTCGAGGGCAACGCGCTGAACCAGGCGTTCCAGCGGTTCAAGGAGATCGCCGACAAGAAGAAGCAGGTGACCGCCCTCGACCTCGAGGCGATCGTCTCCGACCAGCTCCGCGCCTCGGCGCAGCGCTACGAGCTGTCGTGGTTCGACGTCGAGGCGTCGTCCCGGCGCGAGCCCTCGGCCCGCGTCGCCGTGAAGCTGCCTTCCGGCGAGGAGTCGGAGGCGACCTCAGGCGGCGACGGCCCGGTCGACGCGATCTTCGGCGCGATCCAGGGCGCGGTCGGGATCGAGTGCGAGCTGCGCCAGTACACGGTCTCCGCGGTCACCGAGGGCGACGACGCGCTCGGCGAGGTCACGGTGATGGTGCGGGCGCACGGCCGCCTCGCCTCGGGCCAGGGCGTCGCCACGGACATCCTCGAGGCATCCGCCGAGGCCTACGTGCGGGCGCTCTCGAATGCGCTCGAGGGCGCCGCGGTGCGCGAGGCCGAGGCGGCGACCGAGGACGCGGCGCGGGCGCCGGCGACGCCGGGCCCGTAGGGACACCCCGGAGCTCGGCCGGCGATGGACGCGTTCGAGGTCGTCCGCCGCCGCCTGAGCGCCCAGCGCCTCACGGGCGCGGGGTTCGGCTCACCCGCCGAGGCGGTGGCCGGGCTCGGCGCGGTGCAGTCCCAGGAGTTCGGTGAGGCGCTGTGGTCGGTGGCGCAGCGCTCTGGCCACCCCGGCGAGGCCGTCGTGGAGGAGGCCTTCGCGGCCGGCGAGATCCTCCGCACCCACGTCCTGCGGCCGACTTGGCACTTCGTCCTCCCCGAGGACATCGAGTGGATGCTGCGGCTCACCGGGCCGCGGCTCGCCGCCGGCGATCGCTCGCGGCTCCGCCAGCTCGACGTGTCCGGCGAGATGGTCGACCGCGCGGGCGAGGTCGCCGAGGCCGCGATCGCCGAGGCCGGGCCGCTCACGCGAACCGAGTTGCGCGCGCGGCTCGCCGAGGAGGGAATCGAGACCGACGCTTCGCAGATCGCGCACATCACGTTCCAGCTCGAGCTGCGCTGCCTCCTCTGCAGCGGCCCCGCGAGGGCCGGCAAGCCGACCTACGCGCTCCTCGCCGACCGCGTGGGTGAGCGGCGCGAGCTCGACGGCGACGAGGCGCTCGCCGAGCTCACCCGCCGCTACCTCGTGAGCCACGCGCCTGCGACTACCGCCGACCTGGCCTGGTGGGGCGGGCTCACGCTGGGGTCGACCCGGCGCGGGATCGAGCTCTGCGGCGACCGCTTCGAGGCCCGTGAGGATGACGAGGGCCGGACCTGGTACCTCGATCCCGCGGCCCCCGCTCCGGAGCCCGCGGAGGGTGCGCTGATGCTCGGGTCCTTCGACGAGCTCACCGTCGCCTACAGGGACCTGCGCACGGTCGGCCCGGCGGGCGAGCCCAGCCGGACGCTGCCGCTGCGGCCGCTCCTCCTCGACGGCCGCCTCGCCGGCAGCTGGAGGCGCCGGCTCGGAACCGACGACGTGCGCATCGAGCTCGCGATCCACAACCCGCTCGCCGCCGCCGAGGAGGCCGGGCTCGCGGCCGAGGCCGAGCGATACGGCGAGCACCTCGCCCGCGCCGCCGTGGTCGAGATCGTCCCGGGGGAGCCCGTTGCCGCGGCGTAACCGCCCGAAGGGAGCGAAGCGCGAGGACCCCCGCGAGGGGCCGCCGCCCCGTTCCGTTGCCCAGCGCGAGGCGTGTCGCTCCAAGCAGCGGTTCGCCACCGAGAGCGAGGCCGACGACGCCGTCTACCGCGCCCGCATGGAGGGCACCGCCCTCTCGTTTTACCGCTGCCCCTGGTGCGAGGGCTTCCACCTGACCCGCCGCGGGACGGAATGAGCGCCTGGCGCCACGCGGTCGCGATCGCGGTCCTGCCGGGGACCGCGGCCGTCGTCGTCCCGGCCGTGATCCTCGCCACGGGCGAGGGACCGGACGTGGGGTGGGGGGAAGGCGCCGCCGCCGCCGCGCTCACCGTCGCCGCCGGCGCCGTCCTGGTCGCCGCGGGGGTCGCGCTCTGGGCCTGGACGGTCCGCCTCTTCGCCCGCCTGGGCCACGGCACGCTCGCGCCCTGGGACCCGACCCGCCACCTCGTCGTAGAGGGCCCCTACGGCCACGTCCGCAACCCGATGATCTCCGCGGTCCTCGCGGTCCTCGTCGGCGAGGGGCTCGCCCTGGGCTCGCCTGGCATCCTGATCTGGAGCGCGGCGTTCCTCGCGATCAACGCCGTCTACTTCGTCGTCTCCGAGGAGCCCGGCCTCGAGCGCCGCTTCGGCGAGGAGTACCGCGCCTACAAGGCGGCGGTCCCGCGCTGGATCCCCCGCCGAACGCCGTGGGAGCGACCCCGAGGGGTCTGACCCCGAAGGGACAGGTCGGTCGGGCGCCGGGCGGTTGCTCGCCGCGACCCGGGTCCCCCGCGCCATATAGTCAGGCTCGATGGCCGACTCGCTCGAAGGCAAGGTCGCCCTGGTCACCGGTGCGTCGTCGGGGATCGGCGAGGCGACCGCCGCGGCGCTGTCGGTCGCCGGCGCGAAGGTCGGGCTCGTCGCCCGCCGCAAGGACCGGATCGACGCGCTCGCCGAAAGGATCTCCTCGGGCGGTGGGACCGCGCTCGCGATCGAGGCGGACATCTCCGACGAGGCGGCCGCCAACGACGCGGTCAAACGGGCCCACGAAGAGCTCGGCGGACTCGACTTCCTGATCAACAACGCCGGCGTCATGCTGCTCGGCCCGGTCGCCGGCGCCGACACCGAGCACTGGCGGCGGATGATCGACGTCAACCTGCTCGGCCTCCTCTACTGCACCCACGCCGCGCTGCCGCTGATGGGGGAGGCCGGCGGCGGGCACATCGTCAACGTCTCCTCGGTGGCCGGCCGCACCGCCTCGCTGGGATCCGCGGTCTACAACATGACCAAGTGGGGCGTGGTCGGCTTCTCCGAGGGCCTCCGTCAGGAGGTCCTGCACGCGAACGTCCGCGTCACCTGCGTCGAGCCCGGCTTCGTCGAGACCGAGCTCCAGGGCCACAACGAGCACCCGATGGTGGTCGACGCGATCGAGAAGATGCGCGACCAGATCGATCCCCTGCAGGCCGTCGACATCGCGAACGCGGTCCTTTACGCCGTCGGCCAGCCGGAGCACGTGAGCATCAACGAGGTGCTCGTGCGGCCCACCAAGCAGTCCCGCTAGAGCGGCGCGCGCCCCGCCGGAGCCGCGGCCAGAAGCGGGCGGGGCCCCGTAGGGCCCCGCCGCCCCGGTGCTTCATTCCCGCGGGCGGCGACGACTTCCCTGCGCCTGCCTTCCCCCCTCAGCCGCGCCTACGCCTGACTTTCGGCGACGGCGTCGCAGCTGACCCTGCCGAACTCGCGCTGTTGCGAGAGAACGTTGACCGCAACGTCACAGATGTTCGCGGCCACGCTCACCGGCACCTTGACCACGACGTCCGAGACGTTGACGTTGACCAGCCCTTCCTGGCGGGGACTGGATCCGCCCCGATCCGGGCCGAACACGGCGCCCGACTCGGCATCGGCGACACACGCGGTCTCGCCGAGCTGGCGCGCGTCCGCGAGGACGTTCACGTCCAGGTCGCAGATGTTCGCGGCGACCGAGATCGGAACACCGATATCGATGTCCTCGAGGTTGACGTTGACGAGACCCTTCTGCTGGGTCTGGGCGGACGCCGGAGCGACCACCACTGCTGAGGCCACCAACGCGATGGCGGTGACCATGAGTAAGCGCATCCGATGCACTTGCTGCCTCCTCTGTTGGGTTCCTTCCCCCCGCGTGGCGTCCCTCAATCGCCTCGCTTGGCCACCGGCTACCCCGAAGGGGGGGCCCTGGAAACCTCGATCTGGGGCGCTTTTTTGGGCGATGTGCCCGGGCGCCAATACCCCGACATTTGTACGTGATAACGTACAGCGCCGATGGCGACGCTGGTGCGCGAGAAGAACGGGGCCCCCGCCGTCGGCGAGCGCGTGCGCGCGCTGCGCGAGGCGATGGACCTCTCGCTGCGCGACCTCGCCGAACGCACCGGGGTCTCGGCGCCGATGCTCTCGCAGGTCGAGCGCGGCGAGACCAGCCCGACCCTGGCGGTCGCCACCAAGATCGCGAGCGGGCTCGAGCTCAGCCTCTCCCAGCTGCTCCGCCTCGACGAGGCGAGCCACGTCGTCGTCACCCGCCGCGCCGACCGCCGCGGCCGGCGCCGCGACGGCCACCGGGTCGAGGAGCTCACCCCGGCCCTGCCCGGCCAGCGCGCCGAGCTCTCGCTGCACGCGCTGGACCCCGGCGCCAGCACCGGCGGGCCGGGGGACCCGCCGATCCACGAGCCCGGCAGTCGCGAGACGATCTACGTGAGTTCCGGCCGGGCGGCACTCGTCCTAGACGGCGAGCGCTTCGAGCTCGCCGAGGGCGACTCGGTCACCTTCGACGCCGACCTGCCCCATCACTTCGAAAACGACGGCGACGAGGAGGCCGAGCTGCTCGCGGTCGTCGCGGCGGGCCTCCGCCGAAGCTGAGCGAAGCGAAAGGAGAAGCCGGCATGGCAAGGACGTTGTTCGACAAGATCTGGGATGCCCACGAGGTCGACGACGGGCTGATCTACATCGACCTCCACCTCGTCCACGAGGTCACCTCGCCGCAGGCGTTCGAGGGCCTGCGGCTCGAGGGCCGCGAGGTCCGGCGCCCGGACCGCACCCTCGCGACCGCCGACCACAATGTCCCCACCGACGGCACCCCGGTCGCGCGGATGATCGCCGACGAGCTCTCCCGCACCCAGGTCGAGACGCTCGAGCGCAACGCCGAGGAGTTCGGCGTCCCGATCTACTCGCTCGGCTCCGATCGCCAGGGGATCGTGCACGTGATCGGTCCCGAGCTCGGCGTCACCCAGCCCGGGATGACGATCGTCTGCGGCGACTCGCACACCTCGACGCACGGCGCCTTCGGCGCGCTCGCGTTCGGCATCGGCACCTCCGAGGTCGAGCACGTGCTCGCCACCCAGTGCCTCGTCCAGCGCCGCCCGAAGACGATGCGGATCCTCTACTCCGGCGAGCTCGGCCGGGGCGTCACGCCGAAGGACCTGATCCTCGCCACCATCGGCCGGCTCGGCACCGGCGGCATGACCGGCCACGCGGTCGAGTACGCCGGCGCCCCGATCGAGGGCCTGACGATGGAGGGCCGGATGACGATCTGCAACATGACGATCGAGGGCGGCGGCCGCGCCGGCATGATCGCCCCCGACGAGACCACCTTCGAGTGGGTCGAGGGCCGCGACGCCGCGCCCGCGGACTTCGACGCCGCGGTCGAGCGCTGGCGTGAGCTGCCGACCGAGGAGGGCGCGTCGTTCGACACCGAGGTCTCGATCGACGCCTCGCAGGTCTCGCCGATGGTCACCTGGGGCACGACGCCGGGCCAGGTCGTCGAGGTGACCGGCGCGGTCCCCGATCCGGCCAACGACACCGACGAGCGGGCGCTCAAGTACATGGACCTCGACCCGGGCACCCCGATGCGCGAGATCCAGCTCGACCGGGTCTTCCTCGGCTCGTGCACGAACTCGCGGATCGGCGACCTGCGCGAGGCCGCCGGCGTGGTGGAGGGACGCCGGGTGGCCGACCACGTCAAGGGCATGGTCGTGCCCGGTTCGGCCCAGGTGAAGGCGCAGGCGGAGGAGGAGGGCCTCGACGAGGTCTTCCGCGCCGCCGGCTTCGACTGGCGCGGCGCCGGCTGCTCGATGTGCCTCGGCATGAACCCGGACACGCTCTCTCCGGGCGAGCGCTGCGCCTCGACCTCCAACCGCAACTTCGAGGGCCGCCAGGGCAAGGGCGGGCGCACCCACCTGGTCTCGCCGCGGATGGCCGCGGC
The DNA here is from genome assembly GCA_036375215.1 of Solirubrobacterales bacterium. Lineage (GTDB taxonomy): Bacteria > Actinomycetota > Thermoleophilia > Solirubrobacterales > 70-9 > DASUSH01. The sequence continues at coordinate 8,559 of DASUSH010000057.1, read as the reverse complement.
GGCCGCGATCGAGGGCCGTTTCGTCGACATCAGGGAGTGGGCATGACCGCCGGCAGGGTGCTCCGCGTCGCGCCCGCTTCCGCCGGGTTCGAGGAGGCCGCCTCATGCAGCGGATAGACGTGATCGAAGGCGACGTCTCGGTGCTCGACCGGGCCGACGTCGACACGGACCAGATCATCCCGAAGCAGTTCCTGAAGCGCGTCGAGCGAACCGGCTTCGGCGAGTTCCTGTTCTACGACTGGATCCGTGACGGCGAGATCGAGCTCGAGCCGAACCCGATCCTGGTCGCCGGCCGGAACTTCGGCTGCGGGTCCTCGCGCGAGCACGCCCCGTGGGCGCTCGAGGACTTCGGCTTCGAGGCGATCATCGCCCCCTCGTTCGGCGACATCTTCTACGGCAACTGCACGAAGATCGGCCTGCTGCCGGTGATCCTTCCCGAGGAGCACTGCCGCGGGATCGCCGAGGCCGGCCGGGCGCGGATCGACGTCGACGACCAGAGCGTCGACTACGCCGGCGGGGTCGTCCGGTTCGAGATCGACGAGGGCGTGAAGCACCGCCTGCTGCACGGCCTCGACGACATCGGCATGACCCTCCAGAACGCGGCGGCGATCGACGCCTACGAGGAGTCCGGCCGCGCCGACAACGCTCCGTCGACGACGGCGAGGCTGTGACCGACTGGGACGCGGCGACGTACGACCGCGTCGCCGCTCCTCAGGAGGGATGGGGCCTGCGGGTCCTCGACCGGCTCGAGCTGGCCGGCGACGAGACCGTGCTCGACGCCGGCTGCGGCTCGGGACGGCTCACCCGGCACCTCGTCGAGCGCCTGCCGAACGGGCGCGTGATCGGCGTCGACGCGTCCCCGTCGATGATCGAGCGGGCGCGCGAGCAGCTCGGCGACGACGTCGAGCTCGTGAGCGCGAACCTGCTCGACCTCGAGCTCGCCGAGCCGGTCGACGCGGTCTTCTCGAACGCGACCTTCCACTGGGTGATCGACCACGAGCGCCTCTTCGCCCGCCTGCACACGGCGCTCGAGCCCGGAGGCGCGCTCGAGGCCCAGTGCGGCGGCCAGGGCAACGTCGCCGAGCTCGAGAACGCGCTGCGCGGCCTCGAGGGCGACGAGCGCTTCGCACCGTACTTGCGCACGCTGCCCTCGCCCTGGTACTTCGCGAGCGTCACCGACACCGAGGCGCGGCTCGAGCGCGCCGGCTTCGGCTCGGTGCGCTGCTGGCTCGAGGAGGCGCCGGTGACCCCGCCGGATCCGCGCGAGTTCGTGGTCGCCTCGGGCCTCAGCATCCACCTCGGGCACCTGCCCGAGGCGCTCCACGAGCCCTTCGTGAGCGCGCTGCTCGAGTCCATGCCGCGCCCCCTCACGCTCGACTACGTCCGCCTCAACATCTCCGCCAGGAGGATCTGAATGAGCCATCGCGTCGTCGTACTGCCCGGCGACGGAATCGGGCCCGAGATCGTCGCCGCCGCCGAGCGGGTCCTCGGGGCGCTCGGCGGGATCGAGACCGCCGAGCACGTCGTCGGCGGCGCCTCGATCGACGCTCACGGGACCGCCCTCACCGACGAGGTCCTGGACGCCTGCCGAGGCGCGGACGCCGTCCTCCTCGGCGCCGTCGGCGGCCCGAAGTGGGACACCACCGATCCGGACGCGCCCCGGCCCGAGCAGGGCCTCCTCGGCCTGCGCAAGGGCCTCGGCCTCTACGCCAACCTGCGGCCGGTGCGGCCCAGCCCGGCGCTGGTCTCGGCGAGCCCGCTGCGCGAGGAACGGATCGCCGGCACGGACCTGCTCGTCGTCCGCGAGCTCACCGGCGGCATCTACTTCGGCGAGTCCGGCCGCGACGGCGACACCGCGCACGACGACTGCCTCTACACGGTCGCGGAGATCGAGCGGATCGCCCGCGTGGCGTTCGCGGCCGCCCGCCGCCGGGCCGTGGGCGACGGGGACGGCGCACAGCCGCGCGTGACCTCGGTCGACAAGGCGAACGTGCTCGAGACCTCGCGCCTGTGGCGGGAGACCGTGAGCCGCGTGAGCGAGGACTACGCCGACATCGAGCTCGACCACATGCTGGTCGACAACGCCGCGATGCAGCTGGTCGCGGCGCCGTCGCGCTTCGACGTGATCGTCACCGAGAACATGTTCGGCGACATCCTCTCCGACGAGTCCGCGATGCTCACGGGCTCGCTCGGGATGCTGCCCTCGGCGAGCCTGGGTGATCCGCGCAGCGGTGGCGGCTTGTTCGAGCCGGTCCACGGCTCCGCGCCCGATATCGCGGGGCAGGGCGTCGCCAACCCGCTCGCGACCTTCCTCTCGGCGGCGATGATGCTGCGGGACGGCCTCGACCGGCCCGACGACGCGGCCGCCCTCGAGCGCGCCGTCGAGGACGCCCTCTCGCGCGGCCTGCGCACCCCGGACCTGGCCTCGGGCGACGAGACCGACTACCTCGTCGAGGTCGGCACCGAGGAGATGACCGACGCGGTGCTGGAGGCCCTCGCCCGATAGGGCATAATTCTGCGCGCCATGGACAAGGCAGAGCTGATCTGGCAGAACGGGGAGCTCGTCGCCTGGGACGACGCGCAGGTGCACGTGCTCAGCCACGGGCTGCACTACGGGACCGGGGTCTTCGAGGGCATCCGGGCCTACGACACCGAGCAGGGCACGGCGGTGTTCCGCATGCGCGAGCACCTCGAGCGCCTCGAGAAGTCCGCGCAGCTCTACTTCATGGAGCTCCCCTACGGCCGCGACGCGCTCCGCGACGCGACCCACGAGCTGATCCGCCGCAACCGGCTGCGCTCCTGCTATATCCGGCCGCTCGCCTTCCGCGGCTACGGCGAGATGGGCCTGTACGCGCAGTCGGCGCCGATCGAGGTGATGATCGCGGTCTGGCCCTGGGGCGCTTACCTCGGCGAGGAGGGCAAGCGCAGCGGGATCCGCGCCAAGGTCTCCTCCTGGCGGGCGATCTCCGGCGAGAGCCTGATCCCGCACGCCAAAGCGTCGGGCCAGTACCTGAACTCGATCCTCGCGAAGACCGAGAGCGCCAAGGCCGGCTACGACGAGGCGATCCTGCTCGACGACGGGGGCAACGTCTCGGAAGGCTCGGGCGAGAACATCTTCCTGGTCCGCGAGGGCAAGCTGATCACGCCGGGGCACAGTTCGGCGATCCTCGACGGGATCACGCGGCGCTCGATGATCCAGATCGCCGGCGACCTCGGCTACACGGTCGAGGAGCGCGACATCGCGCGCGCCGAGCTCTACCTCGCCGACGAGGTCTTCTTCACGGGCACCGCCGCGGAGCTGGTCCCGGTCCGCGAGATCGACGACCACTCGCTCGGCGCTCCCGGCGAGATCACGCGGCACGTCCAGGCCAAGTTCGAGGACGCGCTGCATGGCCGCGCCGAGGAGTATCGCGAGTGGCTGGACATCGTGGAGCAGCCGAGTAAGGTCAGTGGCTGACCGTGCTGCGCTTCGAGTTCCACATCGGGCGAATTAGCCGCGCCGCTGCCGCCTAGCGGCATGCGGCCGTGCGGGATTTCCCGCGCACAGGCTTCGCTCCTCTGAACTCGAAAGGAACCACCGTGACCCAGCCGCACCAGGTTTACCTCTACGACACGACCCTCCGCGACGGGATGCAGGGGCAGGGGATGTCCCTGTCCGCCGCGGAGAAGGTGCGCGTCGTCCACGCCCTCGACCGCCTCGGCGTCCATTTCGTCGAGGCCGGCTTCCCGAGCTCGAACCCCAAGGAGTCCGAGCTCTTCGACCTGCTCGGCCGCGAGCGCTTCGAGTCGACCGCCGTCGCGGCGTTCGGCATGACGCGGCGCCGGGGGATCGCCGCCGAGGAGGACCCGGGGCTGCGGACCCTCGTCGGCTCGTTCGCGCCGGTCGTCTGTCTCGTCGGCAAGACCTGGGCGCTCCACCTCGAGAAGGTGACGCGGGTCTCACGCGAGGAGAACCTGGCGATGGTCATGGACTCCGTCAACTACTGCCGGGCCGAGGGCAAGCGGGTCGTCTACGACGCCGAGCACTTCTTCGACGCCTGGCGCGAGGACGCGGGTTACGCCCTCGAGTGCCTGCGCGCGGCCGTCGCCGCCGGCGCCGAGAACGTGACCCTCTGCGACACGAACGGCTCCAGCCTGCCGTCGCAGGTCGCCGCGGCCACGGCAGCGGTCGTCGCCGAGCTCGGCGAGCGGGCGATGGTGGGGATCCACACCCACAACGACGCCGAGTGCGGGGTCGCCAACTCGCTGGCGGCGGTCGACGCCGGCGCCAGGCTCGTGCAGGGCACGATGAACGGGTACGGCGAGCGCACCGGCAACGCCAACCTGGTCTCGATCCTGCCGGCGCTGCAGCTCAAGCTCGGCTACGAGGTGGTGGCGCCGGAGCGGCTGCGCCTCCTCACCGAGACCTCGCACTTCGTCGCCGAGCTCCTCAACCTGAATCCCGATCCCGACGCCCCCTACGTCGGTCGCAACGCCTTCGCCCACAAGGGCGGGCTCCACGTCGCCGGCGTCCAGGCGGACGCGCGCACCTTCGAGCACGTCGAGCCGGGCTCGGTCGGGAACAGCCGCGACGTGCTGATCTCCGAGCTCTCGGGCACGGGCTCGGTCCTCTCCCGGGCGGAGGACGCCGGGATCGAGCTCGACGCCGACGCCGCGAAGCGCGCGATCGAGCGCGTCAAGGAGCGCGAGCACCGCGGCTACCACTACGAGGCCGCGGACGCCTCCTTCGAGCTGCTCCTGCGGCGCGAGTCGGGCGAGTACACGCCGCTCTTCAAGCTCGAGAGCTTCCGCGTGATCGTCGAGAAGCGGGCGAACGGCAGGGTCGAGACCGAGGCGACGATCAAGATCTGGGTCGGCGGCAACCGCTACGTGCGCACCGCCGAGGGGAACGGCCCGGTGAACGCGCTCGACAAGGCGCTCCGCGACGCGATCGGCGACCTGCACCCGCACCTCGCCGACATCGAGCTCTCCGACTACAAGGTCCGGATCCTCGACTCGCATGACGGCACGGCGGCGGTGACGCGGGTCCTGCTGGACTCCACGGACGGGCACGGGACCTGGGGCTCGATCGGGGTCTCGGAGAACATCATCGAGGCCTCTTGGGAGGCCCTCGTCGACTCGCTCGAGCACGCGTTCCAGGAGCGCCGCCCGCCCCTGAGCACGGAGGCCGAGGCGGTCAAAGTCGTCGATGACTGAGCCGATCCCCCTCGCCCGCCCCGACGTCGGGCAGCGGGAGGAGGAGCTCGTCCTCGAGGTCCTGCGATCGGGGCGGTTCGCGCTGGGGCCGATGGGGCGCCGGTTCGAGGAGGCGTTCGCGGAGTGGGTCGGGGCGCCGGACGCGATCGCGGTCTCGAGCGGGACGGCGGCGCTCCACCTGGGAGTGCGGGCGCTGGGCTGGCAGGCGGGCGACGAGGTCGTCACCACGCCGTTCAGCTTCGTCGCCTCCGCCAACTGCCTGCTCTACGAGGACGTGAAGCCGGTCTTCTGCGACGTCGACCCCGTCACGCTCAACATCGACCTCGCCGCCGCCGACGCCGCCGTGGGGGAGGCCACGGTGGGCCTGCTCCCGGTCGACATCCTCGGCTACCCGGCGGAGATCGCCGCGGCCGAGACCCTGGCCGGGCGGCGCGGGCTGGGGGTGCTCGAGGATGCCTGCGAGGCGCTCGGGGCGGTCGACGGTGAGGGCCGCCGGATCGGCGCCGCGGGGCTCACGGCGGCGTTCGCGTTCTACCCGAACAAGCAGCTGACGACGGGGGAGGGGGGGATGCTGATCCCCGCCGACGAGCGCGCGGCCGAGCTCGCCCGCAGCGAGCGAAACCAGGGCCGAAGCGACGACATGGAGGTCGTCGACCACGTCCGACTCGGGTTCAACTACCGCCTCTCCGACATCGCCGCCGCGGTCGGCGTGGCCCAGCTCGAGCGCCTCGACGAGCTGCTCGCGGCGCGGGCCCGCGTCGCCGCGTGGTACGGCGAACGCCTCGCGGAGCTCGGCGCGCCGGCGGGACACGGCGACCCCGACGGGCTCGTCCTGCCGTGCGCCGACCGCGGCGCGGAGCGCCGGAGCTGGTTCGTCTACACGGTGCGCCTGCCGAAGGCCGCCGACCGCGACGCTGTCCTCGGCGACCTGGGCAACCGCGGCATCGAGGCGAAGGCCTACATGCCGTCGATCCACCTGATGTCGCACGTCCGAGATCAATTCGGCTTCCGTCGGGGCCAGTTCCCGGTCGCGGAGGATGCCTCCGCCCGCCTGCTCTCCCTGCCCTTCTTCCCGGCGATGACCGAGGACCAGGTCGAGCGCGTCTTCGAGGCGCTCGACGAGACGCTCAGCGGGAGTTGGGTCTAGGCGCCGACCGCCGCCAACTCCTCCTCCTCGCTTTTGGACGCGCGCCGCCTGGAGGTGCTCGTCCACGACGACGGCGCTCGGGCTTCACCTGGTCGAATTCGCCGCGATTGAACGTCACCTGGCCGCGCCCGGCGATCTCGACGTTCTCGCTCGCCAACGTCAGCCGGCCTGGATCCGTCCCGTCCCGGCCATCCAGCGGACCGTGCGAAGGATGCCCTCGCGCCAGGGAGTGAACTCGATCCCGAGCTCCTCGCGGGCCTTCGCGTTGTCGACGCGCGCCTGCCAGAGCAGGAAGTGGAGCTGGCCGCGGCCGAGCAGGGGCGGGCGCTTGACGAGCGAGGCGATCCGCTCGCCGCCCGCGGCGAAGGCCTTCGCGATCGGCACGGGCATCGTGGGCGGGACGAAGCCATGCCCGGCCTCGTCGACCGCGGCCGCGACGATCTCGCGCATCGTCGCGAACCCGTCGCCGAGGATGTAGCGCTCGCCGGGGCGGCCCCGGTCGAACGCGGCGAGGTGGCCGTCGGCGACGTCGTCGACGTAGCCCAGCGTCATCCCGCCCGGGGGCACCGCCGGCAGCCGCCGGCGGATCGCGTCGCGGATGGCGCCGTCGAGGCCGGCCTGCGCCCACGGGCCGGGGCCGTAGACCCCGGCGGGGTTGACGATCACGAGCTCGAGGGCGGTCGCGCCCGCCCGCGCCTCGGCGAGGACGAGTTCCTCGGCGTGCTGCTTGGAGCGCTCGTAGGCGGTCCCCTTCGGGTAGTCGGCGAGGTCGGCCTCGGTCATCGTCCCGCCGGGCTCGGCGTGGAAGACGTCGAAGGTGGAGGTGTGCACGGCGCGCTTCGCGCCCGCCTGGCGCGCCGCGGTGATCACGTTCAGGGCTCCCTGGGCGTTCACCCGCTCGAAGCGCGAGTCGTCGGGAAGCCACTGCTCGTAGATCCCCATGCAGTTGAAGACGCCCTCGATCCCCTCGCAGGCCGCGGCGAGCGTGACGGGCTCGGTGACGTCCCCGCGCGCGAGCTCGACGCCCGCCGGGAGGACCTCGCGCGCGGCCGCGACGTCGCGGACGAGCGCGACGACCTCGTCGCCGCGGTCCGCGAGCCGCCGGATGACCGCGCTTCCGACCTTGCCCGTTCCGCCTGTGACGAGGACCCGCATTCGGGGCCAGCCTATAAGGCCGGCGCACGGCGATTCCGACGCGTATGCCCCTTGGCCCGGTGCCCGAATTGGACCGGATCTTGGACATAAAGACCGATATCGCTCGTTTATTTCGCCAAAGGCTTGACAAATGCCCGCGACTGTGAGTGGATTGGCCGCGCTGTGAGGAGGAGTGGCTCGCTGGCCGAGCTTCGGGAGGGCAATCGTCGCCGCGTGATCGACGCGATGCGCGACCGCGGCGTCGCGAGTCGCGCCGACCTGGCGCGCATCACGGGGCTTTCGCGCTCGACGATCTCGACGATCGTCGCCGACCTGCTCGAGGACGGCCTCGCGATCGAGCGCGAGGGCGAGACCCACGTCGACGGGGAGGCGCACGCCGGCCGCCCGCCCGTAATGGTCTCGCTCGACAGCGCCGCAGGCCTCGCGCTCGGCATTGACTTCGGTCACCGCCACCTCCGTGTCGCCGTCGCCGACCTCGCCCACGCCGTGCTCGCCGAGACCTGGCGTGAGCTGGACGTCGACCACTCCGCCGAGCACGGCCTCGATGCCGCGGCGGAGTTCGTCGACGTGGTCCTCGCCGAGGCGGGGCTGGACCGCAACCGCGTGATCGGGGTCGGCATGGGCCTACCCGCGCCCATCGACCGGGCGACGGGCGCCGTCCAGGGACACTCGATCCTCCCGGGCTGGGTCGGGGTGGATGCCGCCGCCGAGGCCTCGCGCCGGCTCGGCCTGCCGGTGGAGGTCGAGAACGACGCCAACCTCGGCGCGCTCGCCGAGCTGACCTCGGGAGCCGGCCGGGGCAAGTCCGAGGTCGCCTACATCAAGGTCTCGACGGGCATCGGGGCCGGGCTGATCTCCGGTGGGCGGCTCCAGCACGGCGTCGGCGGCACCGCCGGCGAGATCGGGCACACGCTGCTCACCGAGGGCGGCCCGGTCTGCCGCTGCGGCAACCGGGGCTGCCTCGAGACACACGCCTCGTCACGGGCCATCGCCGATCTGCTGAGCGCGAGCAGGCGCGAGGAGATCTCGATTCCTCGGATGCTCGAGCTCGCCGCCGGCGG
>DASUSH010000056.1:0-21722 GCA_036375215.1 Solirubrobacterales bacterium | reverse complement strand
TCGAGCGGTCCGCCGGCTAGCGGCGCTCGGGGACCCGGCGCCGGGAGCCCGGCGATCTGGAACGCTTCCGGGCGTGAACGGGGCGAATGGGGCAGAGCTCCGCCGGCGCGATTTCGTGGCCCGGGCGGGGCATCTCGGCCTCGCCGCGGCGGTCGCGGCGGCGCTGCCGGTCGCCGCGCGAATGCCGCGCCCGGAGGCGGCGCTCGCGCAGGGCCCGAACCTCGCAGACGCCACGCTGCAGGCGTTCTTCGACACGATCGTGCCGGGCCGCGTCGTGACCGTCACCCAGTCCGGGGCGCCGATCCACCCGCAGGCGATCGCGGGCGTCGATCCCGAGCCCGGCGCGGTCGAGGCCGATGCGCTGCTCCTCGCCCACGACGCGAAGATCGGCTTCGACGCGCTCGCCCCCGCCTTCCTCGCCGACCTCGCGGCGCGCTCCGCCGGGGGCGGCGGCCAGTTCCTCGACCTCGACTACGACGGGCGCGAGGCGGTCTGCCTCGCCGGGCTCGAGTTCTCGAACCCCGACCGGGTCGTCTGGGAGGCCGCGGCCGCGGTCCCCTTCACCGCCTTCTGCGCCGCGGCCACCGTGGAGAACGCGACCCGCGAGACCGCGGTGGGCTACCGGGTGATGGGCCACCCCGGCGTCGCCCCCAAGGGCTACGAGGACTTCTCCTTCCGCCGCAAGCTCAACCGCGGCATCACGCGGAAGGGATCCCTGCCCTAGTGGCCGAGCGCGTGGACGTCTGCATCGTCGGCTCGGGCTTCGGCGGCTCGATCGCCGCCTGGCGGCTCGCGGAGCTCTACCGCGCCAACGACTCCGGCGCCTCGGTGCTCGTCCTCGAGCGCGGCCTGCGCAAGGGACACACGGACTTCCGCCAGTCGATGGACGTGGCGCACCTCGCCGACGTCTACGGCCTGATCCAGGGGCAGGGCGCGCAGATCGTCGTCGCCAACCTGGTCGGCGGCGGCTCCAACCTCTACCTCGCAGCGTCGCTGCGGGCGCCCGGCGAGATCTTCGAGCGCCGCGACCGCCACCCCGCCGACCCGCCGACCCGGCGGATGTGGCCCAAGGCGATCGACCGCGCGCGCCTCGACCGCTACTACGCCCGCGCCGAGGCCGCCCTGCGCGTCCGCCGGCCGTCGTGGAACCAGGTCTCGAAGTCGGGCGGGATCTGGGCGGCGGCGCTGCGCGAGGCCGGGCACACCTGCGATCGGGTGCCCCTCGCGATCGACTTCGATCGCTGCGTCGACGCGAAGTGGTGCTACACGGGCTGCATCTTCGGCGGCAAGAACTCGGTGATCACCAACTACCTCGCCTCCGCCGAGCGCGCCGGGGTGGAGGTCCGCCCGCTCGTCCAGGTGGACTCGGTCGCGCCGTCGAGCGCGCGGCCCTACCGCTGGCTCGTGCGCGGCTCGCGGCTCGACGCGGCGACGAAGGCGCCGTCGGGGCCGATCGACGAGATCGAGTGCAAGGTCCTGATCCTCTCCGCCGGGGCGATGGGGACGCCGCCGATCCTGATGCGCTCGCGCCAGAACGGCTCGCTGCCGGGGATCTCGACCCATCTCGGCCGCCACCTGGGCGTGAACGGAGACCACATCGCCGCCGCCGAGATCGACCCGAAGAAGGTGCGCTCGCTGCTCGGCCTGCCCGGCTACGCCTCGTTCCACAAGGGCAAGCCGATCACGACGATGACCTACGACTACTGGGTCGGCAAGCGGTCGAACCGCCACGACGGCACCCGCTTCAACCTCCAGGAGATCCTGCTCTCCCAGCTCACCAACTTCCTCTACGACGACGGCGCCGGTGAGCTCGGCGACGGCCCGTCGTGGTGGGGCCGCGAGAAGAAGCGCTCGATCTCGACCTGGTCGAGCCACATCGAGCTGCTCGCGATGGTCGAGGACACCCACGACGGCGAGTTCTACGCCGTGCCTCCGACCGGGAACGGCCACGTGCAGCCGAACGGCGGCCCGGTCGGCATCGGCCTCTTCCGCTACGAGCTTTCACCGCAGTCCACGCGGATCCGCGAGGAGGCCGACGCGGCGATGAAGCGGATCATCGAGCGGCGCGGGCTGGGCAGGTTCCTGAAGCTGACCGAGACCGACGGCGCCTACGCCTCGCACCCGCTCGGCGGCTGCCGGATGGCCGACGAGATCGGCCTCGGGGTGACCGATCAGGGCTGCGAGGTATTCGGCCAGGAGGGCCTCTTCTGCATGGATTCCTCGGCGATCCCGACCAGCCTCGGGGTCAACCCGTCGCTCACGATCTCGGCGGTCTGCGAGCGCGCGGCGGCCCTGCTCGTCGAGCGCGCCGCCGACCACGGCCTGCCCTCGCCCCCGCCCGGGTTCGAGCATCGGGTCCCCCGGGAGATCGTGGGCGAGCGGGTAGTGCCCTGACCCGGTGCTAACGTGCCCGAGTCGCCGATGAACGACGACGACGAGCCTCGAAGTACCAACCCTTCTGAGGGCCCGGCGGCGCTCCGATGACGGACGTCCTCCTCCTGCTCGCCGTGGTCGTGCTCGTTCTGGTCAACGGCTTCTTCGTCGCGGCCGAGTTCGCGATCGTGCGGTCGCGGAAATCGCGAATCGAGCAGCTCGCCGACGAGGGCGACCGGCGGGCCGCGCTGGCCCTCCACCAGATGACCCACGTCGACGAGTACGTCGCCGCTTCGCAGGTCGGGATAACGCTCGCCTCGATCGGCATCGGCTTCCTCGGCGAGCCGGCGATCGCCGACCTGATCGAGCCGCTTCTGGGCGGGGTGCTCGGCGAGGGCGGGACGCACGCGCTCGCGTTCGTCATCGCCTACGCGATCATCACCTTCCTGCACGTCACCTTTGGCGAGCAGGCGCCGAAGATGATCGGGATCGCGGCGGCGGAGACGCTGATGCTGCGGATCGCGCGTTCGCTGGAGATCTTCCGCCGCGTCTTTCACCCGCTGATCGTCATCACGAATCGGCCGGCCCAGTTCATCGTTCGGCGCGTCTTCCGGATGAAGATCGAGGACGCGGAGGAGACCAGCTCGGAGGAGCTGAGGATCCTGATCACCAGAGGGGCCGCCGGCGGCGAGCTTGACCCCGGCGAGGCCGGGATGCTCTCCGGCGTCTTTCACTTCCACGAGCAGCAGGTCCGCGAGGTCATGACCCCGATCCCGGCCGTCGTCACGATCGACGCCTCCGAGGACGTCGAGGCGGCGCTACGGCGCTGCGTCTCCTCGGGCCACACCCGCCTCGTCGTGATCGAGGACGACAACCCCGACCGGGTCCGCGGGATCGTCCACATCAACAGCCTCGTCCGGCTCTACATGAACGCCGGCGCCGAGACCTCGATCGAGCCCGCGATCCGGCCCTCGCCGGTCTTCCCCGAGACGAAGCCGCTCGACGACCTGCTCGCCGAGCTCCAGCGCCAGCGCAGCTCGATGGGGATCGTCGCCGACGAGTACGGGCGCACCGTCGGCCTCGTCTCGGTCGAGGACGTGCTCGAGGAGGTGGTCGGCGAGATCGAGGACGAGACCGACCCCCGCGCCGAGTCGATCCGCCGCCTCGCGGACGGCGACTGGTACGCGCGCGGCCACGTCTCGCTCGGCGACCTCGAGGACGAGGGGATCGAGCTTCCGGTCGACACGGACGCGTTCAACTCGATCGGCGGCTACGTCTTCTCCGAGCTCGGCCGGCTGCCGAAGCGCGGCGACACGATCCGCGCCGACGGCTACACGGTCCGCGTCGAGTCGGTCCGCGAGAACCGGATCGTCGCCGTCCGGATCAGCCCGCCGCCCGCGGCCGCGGAAGCCCAGCGCGAAGGCGCCTGACCCGGAAGCCGCAGCTTTCCAGCCGAGTTCGTTCCGTCCGTCTCCGTCCGTAGCTTGCCTCGCAACTCGGCGACGGAAGGAGGCACGCCGTGTGGGTCGTTCGGCTCACCGACAAGCAGCTCGAGGTGCTCAGAGCGCTACTGCGCTCCGAAGAGCACCTCGGCCCCGCCCTCCAGCGCTCGCTCGAGGCGCTCGAGCTCGCCCGCTGGGACGACCTCCCGGACGCCCAGCTCCCCTGGAGCGACGTCTCCTCGGCGGCCCGCCGCCAGGGCGTCTCCGAGGCCGACGTGGTCTGGGACCTCTGCGGCCGCCTCGAGGAGCCCGCCGCGCCGAAGCGCGCCACGAAGTCGAAGCGCAAGAAGGCCGCGCCGAAGAAGTCGTCGGCGTAGCGCCGGAAGGGACCGCCCGGGGACGAAAGCGCCGCGTCCGCGTCGCGGGGCGCGGAGGCCGCGGGTTCGCGCTACCCGTACTCGTAGAACCCGCCGCCGGACTTCCGCCCGAGGCGGCCCTCCGCGACGAGGCGCTCGAGCGAGGGGGGCGGGCTGTGGGACTCCTCGCCGCCCTCGGCGCGGAGCTGGTGGCCGATCGCGACGGCGACGTCGATGCCGACGAAGTCGAGGAGGCGCAGCGGGCCCATCGGATGGCCGGCGCCCAGCGTCATGCAGTCGTCGACCTCGGCGGGGGTCATGTCGGTGCGCTCCATCAGCCGCACCGCGTCGAACAGGAACGGGAAGAGGAGGCGGTTGACGACGAAGCCCGGCTGGTCGGGGACCTCGATCGCGCGCTTGCCGATCCGCTTGCACCAGGCGTGGGCGCGCTCGGCGATGCCCGAGCGGATCCCGTCGGGGAGGCAGAGCTCGACGAGCTCCATCTTCGCCACCGGGTTGAAGACGTGGAGGCCGAACAGGCGGTTGGCGTGACCGCTGCGCTCACCGAGCTCCGAGATCGAGAAGGAGGAGGTCGTGGTCGCCAGGTCGGCGTCGGCGGCGTGCTCGCCGACCGTCGCGAGCAGCTCGCCCTTGACGTCGGCCTCCTCGACGACCGCCTCGACGACGAGGTCGCAGGACTCGAGGTCGGCGGGATCCGTGGTCACCCGGACCTTGCCGGGATCGCCGCCCTCGAGCTTGGAGGCGAGCTTGTCCACCTGCTGTCCCGCCCGCCCGGCGGAGGGCTCGCTGCGGGCGAGGAGCACGACCGGGCCGGCCGCGCTCGCGACCGCCGCCAGGCCGCAGGCGATCGTGCCGCTGCCGGCGACCGCGGGCCGCTGGTATCCGCCGGCTGCGCTCATCGGCGGGTTTACTTATCACGGGGGTCCCGGTCGGGGGGCTGCCGGTCGGCACGCAGCGGGCGCCCGCGAGCGGCAGAATCCCGCCGCAGATGCTGAGGCGGATCTCCAGCTTCGCCACCGGGCGGCGGTCGAAATGGGTCGTGATCGCGACCTGGGTGATCCTCGGGTTCGCGCTCTTCGGCTTCCAGCCGAAGCTGCAGGAGGCGACGACCAACGAGAACGAGGCCTTCCTGCCGGAGACGGCCGAGTCCACCGAGGTCAACGACGTCCTCGAGGAGCGCTTCGAGGTCGGCAACGAGGTCGACGCGCTCGTCACCTACAACCGCGAGGGAGGCCGCCTCGGCGCGGCCGACTTCGAGCGGATCTCCGCGGACGCGCTCGAGATCGCCGGCCTCGGGCGGCCCGTCCCCGACGCGCCGTGCGAGTCCGAGCTCGTGGGCGTCCTCACCGTCGTCGACCCGCAGGCGGGCCCGGTCTGCGGCGCCGCCGAGCTGCCCGGGTCGGGGACGGATGGGAAGAGCCACGGGCAGGCGCAGCAGCGGTCCGAAGAGCCCCAGACGATCTCCGAAGACGGCTCGACGGCGCTCGTCCTCGTCCGCACGAACGCCGACGAGTCCGACGACATCGTCGACAACGTCGAGCTCCTCCGCGAGATCGTCCCCGACCCGAACCCCGGCGCCGGCGAGCTGCGCGGCTACGTCACCGGGATCGCCGGCATCATCGCCGACTCGATCGACGTCTTCGAGTCGATCGACACGACGCTCCTCCTCGTCACCGTCTCCCTCGTCCTCGTCCTCCTGCTCGCGATCTACCGCTCGCCGGTGGTCGCGCTCGTCCCCCTGTTCGTCGTCGCGATCGCCTACGGGATCGCCGCCGCGGCGGTCTACGGCCTCGTGCAGGCGGGCGCGGTGGAGGTGAACGGGCAGACGACCAGCCTCCTGATCGTCCTCATGTTCGGCGCCGGCACCGACTACTGCCTGCTGATCGTCTCGCGCTATCGCGAGGAGCTGCGCCGGTACGAGGACAAGCACGAGGCGATGGCGCACGCGACCGAGCGCACCGCGCCCGCGATCCTCTCCGCCGGCGCGACGGTGTTCGCGGCGATGCTGATCCTGACGCTTGCCGACTTCAAGGCGACCCAGACGATGGGACCGGTGCTTGCGCTCGGGATCGCGATCATGCTGCTCGCCGGGCTCACGCTGCTGCCGGCCCTGCTCTCCGCGCTCGGCCGGAACGCCTTCTGGCCCGCGGTGCCGCGCTACGGCACGGAGCAGCGGCGCCCGCTCGGCATCTGGCGGCGGGTCGGCCACTTCGTCCACGACCGGCCGGTGTTCGCGATCGTTATCTCGGTCGCGATCCTCGGCCTCGGCGCGCTCGGCAACCTCCAGGACCGCGGGATCATCGACTTCGGCGAGGGCTTCCGCGACCCGCCGGAGTCGGTCGAGGGCCAGCTTCTGCTCGAGGAGGACCTCTCCGGCGGGCAGATCGCCCCGACCACGATCCTCGTCGCCCCCGCCGCCGCGGAGGGCGTCGCCGCCGCGGTCGGCGAGATCGACGGGGTCGAGTCGGTCGTCCCGGCGGGCACGTCCGACGACGGCGAGCTCGACCGGCTCGAGGTGACGCTCGCCCACGACCCGTTCTCCGACGCGGCCAACGACCTCGTCCCGGACATCCGCGCCGCCGCCACGGACGCGGCCGGCGGCGAGACCGTGCTGGTCGGCGGCACGACCGCCGAGAACTTCGACACCACCGAGACGCTGCGCTCGGACGCGAGGCTGATCGTCCCGCTCACCCTCGCGCTGATCTTCCTGATCCTCTGCGTGCTGCTGCGCGCGGTCGTCGCCCCGATCTACCTGATCGCGACGGTTGTCCTCTCGTACGCGTTCGCGATCGGCGCCTCGACGCTGATCTTCACCGAGATCTTCAATCAGCCCGACGGCGACCCGGGCCTGCCCACCTTCGCCTTCATCTTCCTGGTCGCCCTGGGCGTCGACTACAACATCTTCCTGATCAGCCGGATCCGCGAGGAGGCCCACTACAGCGAGGTCCACGACGCCGTGATCAACGGCCTCGAGCACACCGGCGGGGTCATCACCAGCGCCGGCGTGATCCTCGCCGGCACCTTCTGCGCGCTGATGACGCTCCCGCTCGAGGCCCTCTTCCAGATCGGCTTCACGGTCGCGCTCGGGCTCCTCGTCGACACGTTCCTCGTCCGCTCGATCCTGGTCCCGGCGATCGCCTTCAAGCTCGGCGAGCTCAACTGGTGGCCCGGGAGGCGCTCGACGATGCCGATCGGTCCACCCTCCGACCGCCCCTAAAGGGGTCAGACCCCTTTAGGGTTGACTGACGAGTCAATCGCTTCAGGTATTCTCCTGAGTAGCAAATCGAAACTTTGAGCCGAGGAGGCGTCGGGAATGGCTAGCAACGGGAACTTCCAGGGCCGCGAGGTCGTGATCGTCGAGGCCGTCCGCACACCGGTCGGCCGCGGCCACGAGGAGAAGGGCTACTACAAGGACGTCCACCCCTCGAACCTGCTCGCCAAGGTCTACTCGGAGGTCTTCGAGCGCACCGGCATCGAGCCGAGCGAGGTCGAGGACGTCGTCGCCGGGTGCGTTCAGCAGTTCGGCGAGCAGGGCGTCAACATCGGCCGCAACGCCTGGCTCGAGGCGGGCCTGCCGATCGAGACCCCGGCGACCACGGTCGACCGCCAGTGCGGCTCCGCCCAGCAGGCGGTCAACTTCGGCGCCGCCCTCGTCGCCTCCGGCGTCCACGACGCCGTGATCGGCGGCGGCGTCGAGCACATGGGCCACATCTCGTTCGCGGACGGCATGCAGGTGATGAGCGAGCACGGCGCGGCGTTCTCGCCCGAGCTGCTCGAGCGCTACAACCTCGTCCCGCAGGGCCTGTCCGCCGAGATGATCGCCGACCAGTGGGAGATCCCCCGGTCCGAGCTCGACGAGATCGGGCTCGAGTCGCATCAGAAGGCGGCGAAGGCGACCGAGGAGGGCCGCTTCGAGCGCGAGATCGTCCCGTTCGCCGTGAACGGCGACACCTACGTCACCGACCAGGGCATCCGGCCGGACACCAGCCTCGAGAAGCTCTCGCAGCTCAAGCCGGCCTTCAAGGAGGACGGCAAGGTCACCGCCGGCAACTCCTCGCAGGTCTCCGACGGCGCCGCCGCGGTGCTGCTGATGACCCGCGAGAAGGCCGACGAGCTCGGCCTCACCCCGCGCGCGAAGATCGTCGACCAGACCACGGTCGGCGTCGACCCGGTGATCATGCTCACGGGCCCGATCCCCGCGACTCGGAAGATCCTCGAGCGCAACGGGATGCAGATCGGCGACATCGACCTGATCGAGATCAACGAGGCGTTCGCCTCCGTGGTCGCCGCGTGGCGCCGCGAGCTCGATCCCGACATGTCGCGGGTCAACGTCAACGGCGGCGCGATCGCGCTCGGCCACCCGCTCGGCTCGACCGGCGCGCGGCTGATCACGACGCTCCTGCACGAGCTCGAGCGCTCCGACAAGGAGACCGGGCTCGTGACCATGTGCTGCGGTGGCGGCCTGGGCACCGGGACCCTGATTCAGAGGGTCTGAATCTGGCGTCCGGTCCCGGCGGGCCACGGCGGGATGAGCTCCGGGTTCACTGAGGCCGACGAGTACCTGCGCAAGCAGGACCCGGTCCTGCGCGGCCTGATCGACGCGCAGGGCCCGATCGATCCCGCGATCGACCGGCGCGGCTCGCGCCCGGACGCCTACATCGCGCTCGCGCGCGCGATCGTCGGCCAGCAGGTCTCGACCAAGGCCGCGGCGTCGATCTGGGCCAAGTTCGAGGAGGCGCTCGGCGGGGACCCGAGCCCGGAGGCCGTCGTCGAGGCGGAGACCGACCTCCTGCGCGGCGCCGGGCTCTCGGGATCGAAGGCCGCCTACGTCAAGGACCTCGCCGGCCACGTCGTGAGCGGCGAGCTCGACCTCGACCGGATCAGCGAGCTCTCCGACGAGGACGTCGTCGCCGACCTCACCGAGATCAAGGGGATCGGCCGCTGGACCGCCGAGATGTTCCTGATCTTCCACCTCGGCCGCCCCGACGTGATCTCAGCCGGTGACCTCGGCATCCGGCGGGCGATCGAGATCGCCTACGGGCTCGACGACCTCCCGGGCCCGACCGACCTCGAGCGGATCTCCGACCCGTGGCGCCCCCAGCGCACCCTCGCCTGTCTGTACCTCTGGCGCTCGCTCGACAAAACGCCGGCCTGAGGTGACGGCCGGCGTAACCCGCTCGCCGGCGGGCTTGCATGTAGGTTCCAGCCCCCGCGAGACCACTCAGGAGAGACCAAGCGATGCCGAAGAAGACCGTGGTGTTCGCCGTCGCGGCGCTCGCCGGCCTGGCGATCGCGGCCTGCGGCGGCGACGACGAGTCGGCTACCACGTCGAGCGACGACGCCGCCGGCTCCGAGGACTTCGTCGCCGAGGTCACGGCGGCCTGCGACGCCGCCGGCGCGGAGCTCGCCCAGAGCCAGGAGGCCCTGCAGGGCGCGGTCCTGAACGGCGAGGGCGACCTCGTCGCGCTCGTCCAGGACGAGCTCGTCCCGGTCTACGACGGCCTGATCTCCGACCTCGAGGCGATCACCCCGCCCGAGGACCAGGCCGACACCTACGACCAGCTGATCTCCAACCTGAACGAGTCCGTCGACCTGCTCGAGAACAACGCCGAGGACGTCTTCGCGGCGGCGAGCGGCGAGCAGAACGACATCACCGAGCAGGTCGACCAGCTCGAGGCCGAGAGCGACCAGCTCGCGGCGGAGCTCGGCGTCCCCGAGAACTGCGGCGAAGGCGAGACGACCGGCGCCACCGGCGCCGAGGAGACCGGCTGATGCCGGGCGCACCAGCAATCACGAACGAAAGGAAGTCCGTGCCGAAGAAGCTCTCGATGCTGCTCGCGGTAGTCCTGACCACCGGTCTGGTTGCCGCCGGCTGCGGCGATGACGATGACGAGACCACGACGTCGTCCACGACGACGACGACGGAGGGGACCTCCGGGGCCACCGGCGCGACCGGCGCCGAGGTGAGCGAGGAGCGCGCGGCGCTCATCGAGGAGGCGGACGCGATCTGCGAGCAGGGCGACAAGGAGATCGACGCCGAGGCGCAGGAGGTGTTCGGCAACTCCAACCAGGAGCCACCGGCATCCGAGCAGGAGGCCTTCGTGGAGGACACCGTGGTCCCGAACATCCAGGACCAGCTGGACCAGCTCAGCGAGCTCGACCCGCCCGAGGAGGACGCGGAGGAGTTCCAGGGGATCATCGACGACGCGCAGGCCGCGCTCGACGAGGTCGCCGACGACCCGAGCGTGATCGGCAGCGGCGACGACCCGTTCACCGAGGTCAACCGGCGCGCGCAGGAGTTCGGGCTGACCGCCTGCGGCGGCAACTAAGGCCGGGGCGCCTCGATGGCTCCCGACCCGCTCGAGCGGGTATCGATCGCCGCGATCGGCGGCGACGTCGGCGACCTGGAGCGCCAGGCCCTCGCCGCCGAGGCGGCCGGAATCGACTGCGTCTGGACACCCGAGCTCTTTCGCAGCTCGGTCACCCAGGCGACCTTCCTCGCCGCCCGCACCGAGGGAATCGGCATCGGCACGGGGATCGCGTGGGCGTTCACGCGCAGCCCGTTCATCCTCGCGGTTTCCGCGCTCGACATCGACGAGATCGCCGGCGGGCGCTTCCGGCTCGGGCTCGGGGCGGGCGTGAAGCGCCTGAACGAGACCTGGCACAACGCCGAGTACGGCCGGCCGGCCCCGCACCTGAAGGAGACGATCGAGGCGACCCGGCTGATCATGGCCCAGGCCGGCGCCGGCGAGCCGATCCGCTACCAGGGCGAGTACCACGACATCGACATCAAGGGCTGGGTCCGGCCGCACCCGGCGGCCCGCGAGGCGATCCCGATCTACACCGCCGCCGTCCGTGAGGGCATGGCCCGCATGGCGGGCGACGTCGCCGACGGGCTGATCGGCCACCCGATGTGCTCGATGCGCTGGCTCGACGAGGTCCTCGTGGCCAACTTCGAGACGGGCCTCGAGCGCTCCGGGCGCGACCGCGCCGGCTTCGACTTCCTGCCGACGGTCGCCTGCGCGATCTCGGACGACGAGGAGGCCGCCTACGACGCGGCCCGCAAGACGATCTGCTTCTACGCCACGGTGCGCACCTACATGCCGCTGTGGGAGATGCACGGCTTCGGCGAGGCCGCCGCGGCCGTCGGCGAAGCCTTCCGAGCCGGCGACTTCGCCGCGATGCCGGGGCACGTCCCCGACGAGATGGTCGACGCCTACTGCGCCGCCGGTCCCCTGGACAAGGTCCGCGCCCGCGTCACCGAGGTCGCCGAGCGCGGCGACGGGATCTTCCTCACGCCGCCGACCTACTTCCTCTCTCCCGAGGAGATCGCCGAGTACCAGCGGCGCATCGTCGAGGCGTTCGCGCCGGGCGCCTAGAGCCCGGCGGTGAACTCGGCCAGCTTCCGCGCGTCGCGCAGCGGCGGCCCGTGGCCGACGAGCATGAGCGAGGGCTCGAGCGCGCCCAGCCGCTTCGCCGAGCGCCGGTTCTCGGCCGGGTCGGGCGTGAAGAAGTCGTAGGGGAGGCGCAGGCCGGGCAGCCCGGTGAACGGGTTCGCGGTGTTGAAGACGTCACCGGCGACGAGCACGCGGTCGGACTCGCGCCAGAACGCGACGTGTCCGGCCGAGTGCCCGGGTACCTCGAGCACCTCGAAGCTGCCGATCCGCTCGCCCTCCGAGAGCGGGCGGTCGACCGTGTGACCGGGCCCGGTGCAGACCTTGTGGAAGAACTTTGCGACCGGGTGGTCCGGCTGGCGCTCGGCGATCAGGTCCGGGTTCTCGGCGGCCGGGACGTCGGCGGCGCCGACCCAGAAGGGGATCCCGAGCTCCTCGCAGACGCGGTGGCTCGCGCCCTGGTGATCGGGGTGCGCGTGGGTGAGCGCGTGCGCGGTGATCTCGTGGCCGTCGAGCTGGCGCAGGATCCTGCGGCCGGCGTAGCGGGTCGCGGCGTCGATCAGGATCCCGTCGATGACGTAGACGTTGATGCCGTTCGGCGGGAAGCCGCCGACCTGGAAGACGCCGGGCGCGAGCTCCTTCATCTACCGGCCCGTTCCGGCCCCGGGCGCGCCGTCGCCCAAGGCCAGGCGCCCGCCGACGAACTGGACCATGCCCGCGAGCCGCTGGTGGATCTCGGCGTAGCCGCGCTCGGAGAGCGCGTCGGTCAGCTCGCCGGCCTCGAACAGCCGCATCCCGCTCGTCCGCTCGATCAGCGGCACGAGCGGCGGCAGCGTGAGCCGGCGGCGGACCGAGGCCATGAGCGCGATCCGGCCGCCCGGCCGCAGCACGCGGGTCATCTCGTCGAGGGCGGCGAACGGGTCGGCGAACAGGTGCAGCGCCGCGAAGCAGCAGACCCCGTCGAAGCCGCCGTCGGCGAACGGCAGCGCGGTCGCGTCGCCGCGGACCAACGCGAGGTTGCCGAGGCCGGAGCGACGCAGCTCCTCCGCGCCGCGCTCGAGCATCGTCCGCGAGCCGTCGAGTCCGACGACGAGGCCGTCCTCGCCCGCGTCGCGGGCGAACTCGCGCGTGAAGTTTCCGGGACCGCAGGCGACGTCGAGCACCGTGTCCCCGCGCGAGAGGCCCATCAAAAGGCGCGCGATCCGGACCTCCTCGGCCATGCCCGGGCCGGTCACGCCCTTCGCCACCCGGGCGAGGCTCGGCCGCCACCAGCGCTCGTAGATCGTCGGCACGATCCGGGTGTTCATCAGCGCCTGGGTGATGCCGGTCCCCGGGACGTCGCCGTCGGCGGCGGCGTCGGAGTTCGTGTCGTCGCCGAGCAGGTCGAGGTATCCCTCGGCGGGCCAGCCGGCCCCGGCGTCGCGGTGATCGGCGGCAAGCAGCTCCGCCGCCCGCTCGGCCGCGGGCGCCTGCGGCGCCGATCTCGATCCGCTCGCCATCACGCGCGGGGGCCGGCCCCGCGTGGCTCGCCGCTGTGCTGGGCGAGGTCCTCGAGGCGGGCGATCTGGCGATCGCCCTCGATCCGGGCCGGGTGATCGGCCGGAAGCGGCGCGATCAGGCGCCGGATCCGGTTGCGGGTCTGCAGCGCGAAGTGGGGCGTCGCGGGCCCGGCCAGGGCGCGGACGTCCTCGACCGTCGCCTCGCGGCCGGGTGTCAGCCGGTCCGGCCGCTCCGCCTCGCTCATCGCTCGCTCGCCTCGATCATGGCTTGTCGCCGGTGTCGGGCTGGGACTCGGGCTCGCCCTGGCCCGGCAGCGTGCCGGAATCCTGGCCGCGGCCGGACTGTACTTTGGCGAGCTCGAGGAGCTCGTCGACCTGGGCCTGGACGTCGACCGAGATCGCCTCCTGGTCGCCGATCAGCCAGGCGTGGTTGTAGACGGCGCGGGTCGGGTCGTCCACGTATCCCGGCTTGATGTCGAGCAGGTAGCCCTCGAGCGGCGCGGGCAGGACCTCCGCGTTGTCGGTGAGCAGGAGCGGCCCCCACTTGCCGCTCGCCGATAGCGGCGCCGCGGCGCCGGCGTCCGCCGGGCGCGTCGCGTTCGCCAGCACCAGGCCGTGGCCGGGATCGGTGACGTTCCAGCCGAAGCTCCCGTCGGAGTAGCGTGCGAAGGCGATCGAGTTCGAGACCGCGTCGTCCTCGCCGATCCGCTTCGGCTCGGCCTTCGTCTCCTTGGCGATCTGGTCGATGACCTCGTTCGAGACCACCGGCGCCGGCCCGAGCACGTAGGCCGGCACGTCCTCGAGCTCGCGCAGCGCCTCGAGGGTCGGCGTCGGGACCGACTCGCTCTGGACGAAGAGCACCGGGTCGCCCGAGCGCGCGGCCCAGGCCGCCGCGGGCATCGCGAACTCGGGCCGGTCGGAGGAAACCAGGACGACGTGCTCCGGCTTCTCCCCGGTGAGCCGCTCCCGCTCCGCCGCCGCCTCCGCGGCGAGCTCGGCCGGGTTGGCGCCGTCGACGTCCTGGGCGCGCAGGCCCTCCGGGGCGAGCGCCCCGCCGAAGCGGAAGAGCTGGTTGTCGCCCGTCTCCGGGGAGCCCTTCGGCGCGAGCTCGGAGAGCGCGGTCAGGGTCAGCTCGGGGACCTCGTCGGGCTGGGAGAGCAGGATCGGCGCGCCGATCGGCTCGGCGACGAGCGACGACGCCGCGATCGCGGCCGGCCAGTCGTCCTCGGCGACGATCGAGACCGCCGCCGGGCCCTCCACCCCGCCGGTCGCGGGCGCGGTCGCGAGCGCGACCCCGGCCGCGTCGGCGATCGGGTTGGCGCCGGACACGCGCGTGGTGTTCTTGGTGGCGAACGCCGGGAAGCCGAGCTCGGGCGCCTCCTTCGGCTGCGGCGCCGCCTCGCCCTCCTCGATCACGATCCGCGGCGCGGGCGGCTGCGCGGCGTCCCCGCCGCCGAAGTCGAAGTCGGTGGCCAGGTAGACGGCGGCGACCGCCGCGGCGAGCAGGACGACCACGCCGATGATCACCCCGCGCTTCCCGGGCCGCCCCGGGCGCCGCAGCTTCGGGCGGCTCGGGCGCGGCAGGCGGGGCCGAGGCAGGCTCGGGCGCGGCAGCGACGGCCGCCCGAAGCGCGAGCGCTTCGCCGGCGGCGCGGTCGGCTGGAGCTGGGCGGTCTCCGCCGCCGAGGGGTCGGTGGCCGGGCTCGCCACGGCGGGGCCGGCCGCAGCCGCGGCCCCCGCGTCCTCGGGCTTCACCTCGGTGGCCGGCCGGGTTTCGTCCTCGGTGCGCTTGCGGCGCCGGAAGCGGCGGCGCTTGGGCTGCGGCGGCGGGACGTCCGCGGGCGGCGGGTGCGCCGGCACCTCGGGAGCGGCCGCGGTCGCCCCGGCGGGGGGCGACTCGGCGGGCGGCGGCTCGGCAGCCGGCGCCGCGCCGGCGCCGGCCTCGGGCAGCGCGCCGCGATTGCGCCTGCGCCTGCGGCCGAGGCCAAGCCGGTCCGAGAACCAGTAGCCGATGTCCTCGAAGAAGTAGCGGATCCGGGAGAGCACGGGCGCGGAACTCTAAGGGTCTATCCGAAAGGACCGGACGGGCTGAAGATGAGCCGGCCGCCGGCCTCGAACGCATCGACGTCCGCCGGCAGCTCCGCCGCCGGCGCGCCCGCGAGGCAGTGCTCGGGCGCCGGGCCGAGCACCAGCCGGCGTCGCCAGAGCCCGGCGTCGCCCCCGGCCAGCGCCGGGGTGAGCAGCCCGTCGAGCTCGTGGTAGGCGGTCTCCTCGGGCCTTCCGAACCAGGCCCGCGATCCGCTCGCGAGCCCGTCCACCGAGCCGGCGGCGAACCCGTAGACGGCGCCGGCGCCCTTGGCGGAGGCGAAGGCGGCCCGGTCGTGCGGCCCGCGGCGCGAGCCGCTCACCGCGCCGGTCTCGAGCATCCCGACCGCGGTCCAGCCCTCGGCGAGGTACCAGTCCTCGTAGCCGGGGCCGCCCTCGCCCAGCCACGGAAGGCGCTCGAAGTGGTGGCAGAACGAGCGCGCGAAGCCGTCCGGGGGCGCCTCGGCGAGGGCGCGGTGGAACTCGGCGAGGGCCCGCTCGTACTGGTCGGCGTCGACGCCGGCGGCGGGGCAGTGCCAGAAGACGTAGGCGAGCACGGGGCCCCACCCTAGAGACAATCCGCCGCAAAACACGGAGATTCAGCCTCCATCGGGCTGAGATCGGCGCGCCCGCCCGAACGGGCCGGTAGCCTTTGTGGGAGAGATTGACTGACCAGTCAATCAGGACGATCGATCCGGTGGACGCCCAGTCGCCGCCAGGAGGTTTCAACCCAGATGGATTTCGCGCTCTCCGAGGAAGCTCTCGAGTTCAAGGCCCTCTGCCGCCGCTTCTCGACCGAGGTGATCCGGCCGGTGGCCGCCAAGCACGACGCCGAGGAGTCGACCCCGTGGGAGGTCATCAAGGCGGCCCACGAGTGGGGCCTCACCGGCGCCGAGCACATGCAGCGCGTCGGCGGTGACGCGAGCGGCCAGCTCGGCGTGATCTACGCCGAGGAGCTCCACTGGGGCTGCGCCGGGACCGCGCTCGCGATCTCCGGCTCGATGCTCGCCGCCGCCGGGATCGCCGCCTCCGGCACCCCGGACCAGATGATGCAGTGGATCCCCGAGTGCCTGGGCTCCGCCGAGGATCCCAAGCTCGGCGCCTACGGCGTCACTGAGGCCGGCGCCGGCTCCGACGTGAAGAGCATGCGCACGACCGCCAGGCGCGAGGGCGACGAGTGGGTGCTGAACGGGACCAAGGTCTTCATCACGAACGGCGGGATCGCCGACGTGCACGTGATCGTGGCCACCGTCGACCCCGAGCTCGGTCACCGCGGCCAGGCCTCATTCGTCGTCGGCAAGGACACGCCCGGCCTGCGCCAGGGCAAGAAGGAGTCCAAGCTCGGCATCCGCGCCTCGCACACCGCCGAGGTCGTGCTCGAGGATTGCCGGATCCCGCTCGAGAACCTGCTCGGTGGCATGGACAAGCTCGATCGGAAGCTCGAGCGCGCCCGCTCGGGCCAGTCGTCGGGCCGTGCCTCGAACGCCCTCGCGACCTTCGAGCTGACCCGACCGGTCGTCGGCGCCTCCGCGCTCGGCATCGCGCAGGCGGCCTACGAGTGGACCCTCGAGTACCTCGAGGACGGCGGCTCCGTCGACCCGATCTGGGCTGCGCTCGACCAGAGCTCGACCGCCGGCGAGCCGCCGCTGCGCCGCCAGGAGGTCCAGCAGGTCCTCGCCGACGTCGCCACCGAGATCGAGGCCTCGCGCCTGCTCGTCCAGCGCGCCTCCTGGATGGGCCGCAACGGCATCCCGATGACCGGCGGCCAGGGCTCGATGTCGAAGCTCAAGGCCGGCGACGTCACGATGTGGGCGACCGAGACCCTGATGAATCTGGTCGGCCCCTACGCGCAGACCTCCGACTGCCCGCTGGAGAAGTGGTTCCGCGACGCCAAGATCTACCAGCTCTTCGAGGGCACGGCCGAGATCCAGCGCCTCGTCGTCTCGCGGATGCAGGTGAACGAGTACCGCGAGGCCCGCGAGAAGATCGCCGCGGCCGGCGAGATCGCCGCGGACGCCTCGGGCAGCCCGATCGGCGCCGCCGTGGCCGCGACCAACGGCCACGCGAACGGCGAGGTCAAGGAACCCGTACCGACCACCTAGACCACGAAGCACCTAGGCGGGGGTCTGACCCCGTTGCGTAGGCCCAGGTAGGACGGAGCGGGTCGAAGGGGTCTGACCCCCGAAGGGCGAGCGGGTAGGGGTCGAAGGGTCTGACCCCCGAAAGGCGAGCGGGTAGGGCAGTCCCGCCCAAGGGCGAGCGCGGCGATACGTAAGCTCGCCCCGTGGCTCACGCACACGCCCACGGCGTCGCCGACGCGAAGCTCGCCGCGCGCCGCGCGGACTCGCGCCGGCGGATGCTGCTCGCGCTGGCGCTCAACGTCGTCATGCTGGTCGCGGAGACGATCGGCGGGTTCATCACCGGCTCGCTGGCGCTGCTCGCCGACGCCGGGCACGTCCTCTCCGACGTCGGCGCGATCGCGCTGGGCATGACCGCGGCCTCGATCGCCGCCCGGGCCGGCGGCGCGCGGCGGACCTTCGGGCTGCAGCGCGCCGAGGTGCTCGCCGGGCTCGTCAACGGGATCGCGCTCGTCGCGATCTCGATCTGGATCGCGATCGAGGCGATCGGCCGCTTCTCGGAGACGGTCGAGCTCGACGCCGGCCCGGTGCTCGCGCTCGGCGCCTTCGGGCTCGCCGGCAACGTGCTGGCGACGATCGTCCTCGCCCGCGGCGAGCGCGGCGACATCAACCTCGAGGGCGTCCTGCGCCACTCCGCGGCCGACGCGCTGGGCTCGGTCGGCGTGATCGCCTCCGCCGTCGTGATCCTGGCCACCGGCTGGGAGCAGGCAGACGCGGTCGCGAGCCTCCTGATCGCCGCCCTCGTCCTGGTCTCCTCGTGGCGGCTGATCTCGGAGCCGCTGGACGTGCTGATGGAGGCCGCGCCGGAGAACATCGACGTGGACGAGCTCG
The DNA here is from genome assembly GCA_036375215.1 of Solirubrobacterales bacterium. Lineage (GTDB taxonomy): Bacteria > Actinomycetota > Thermoleophilia > Solirubrobacterales > 70-9 > DASUSH01. The sequence goes on along the minus strand of DASUSH010000056.1, from coordinate 3,583 downwards.
GCGCCGCCCTCTGCCGTACCGAAGGCGTGGTCGCCGTCCACGATCTGCATGTCTGGACCGTCACCTCGGGCTTCGTCGCGCTCTCCGCCCACGTCGTCGTCGCGGGCGGCGCCGACCGCGACCTGACCCGCGCGAGCATCGCGATCTTCCTCCGCGACGAGTACGGGATCGAGCACACGACGCTCCAGATGGAGGACGAGGAGGGCGGTGGGCTGATCTCGGTCGAGGGCGCCGGCGACCCGTAGCAGAGCTTCCTCGAGGCGGCCCCGCCGACTAGGCTCCTGGGCGGATTCCTGCGTCTGCAAAAGCGCTTGCATGCAGGCATTTTTCGTGCGTGAACAGCCGTTGCCGAGGACCCTCGGTTGGTACTCTGGCCGCCGCCTCCGGGCCCGCTCAGCGACCTATGACCGCACGCATCCGCCTGACATTCGCCGCCTTCGCCGTGCTCGCGATCTCCGTATCGGGAGCCGCGGTCGCCGGTGCCCAGGACCTGCAGGGCCAGGTCGACGAGAAGGAGGCCGAGCTCCAGGACCAGCGCGAGGAGAAGGGCGTCCTCACCGACGAGATCGCGAGCCTCTCCACGGACATCGCGCAGCTCGAGGGCGAGATCTCGGTCCTGCGCACCCGCGAGGCGACGGTCCTCAACGAGCTCGAGGCGACCCGCTCGCGCCTGCACTCCGCCCGCGACCGCCTCGCCGGCCTGCGCCGCCGCTACCACCGCTCGATCGGCGTGCTCGAGCAGCGCCTCGTCGCGATCTACAAGCAGGACGAGCCCGACGCGCTCACGGTGATCCTCCAGGCGGACGGCTTCGACGACATGATCGAGCGCTACGAGTACCTGAACCGGATCGAGGACCAGGACTCGACGATCATCTCCCGCGTCCGCGACCTGAAGACGGAGACGAAGGACACCGTCGACGAGATCGAGGAGGCGAAGGCCGCGATCGCCGCCAAGAAGCGCGAGCTCGCCCGCACCCGATCCCAGCTCGAGGCCCGCGAGGGCGACCTAACCGCGGCGCGCCAGGACAAGACCGTGGCGGTGGGCTCGATCGATCAGAACATCGAGAAGCTCGAGGGCGACATCGACGGGCTCGAGGACCAGATCCAGGAGCAGCTCCAGGCCGCCGCCCAGGAGCAGGCGGCGAGCGGCGCCGTCCCCGCCGATCTCCCGGCGGGTCCCGTCCAGGGCGGCTCGCAGGGCTTCATCTGGCCGGTGAACGGCTCGGTCGTGTCACCGTTCGGGATGCGCTGGGGCCGGATGCACGAAGGCGTCGACATCGCGGTCCCCGCGGGCACGCCGATCCGCGCCGCGAAGGCGGGAGCGATCGCGCTCGCCGCGCCGACCGGGGGCTACGGCAACTACACCTGCGTCAACCACGGCGGTGGGCTCTCCACCTGCTACGCCCACCAGTCCTCGTTCGCGATCACCTCGGGCAGCGTCGACCAGGGCGACGTGATCGGCTACGTCGGCTGCACCGGGCACTGCTTCGGCGACCACCTGCACTTCGAGGTGCGGATCAACGGCGCCGCCGTCGATCCGATGGGATACCTCTAGACGGCCTGGCTCCCCCTCCTGCCGGTGGGCGTTCGCGAGAACTTTTCGCATAGCGAAAAGAAGTCGCGAACCGTCGCGCTCGGCGGGTTCTGGGGAGGGGTTGACCTCCTCTGGGCTAAAGCTTTCCGGCGCGCCTGCCGAGGTAATCCGTGTGCCGTCGAGGGGCGGCCTTCGCCGTCCGGGGGTTGGACGGCCGAGATCAACGAGACGAGAGTGGGTTGACCGAGGCATGACGGGCGTCCGCAGCTACCTGGCGGGGACCGGGGCAAGCGGATCGCTGCTCGCAGCCGCGTTCGTCGCGTTCGTCGCGTTGACCGCGTTCGTCGCCTTCGAGGGAGTCCCCATCGGCTCCGGCGGGGACGGCGCCGACACGGTCTCGATCGACGGCCCCGGCGGCGCCGCCGCGACCGCGGTCGCGTCCGCCGGCCCGCCGGCCACCGTCGCCGCCACGCCCGCCGGTCCGGGTCCGGCGGCCGCGGGGCCAGGCGCCCCCGGCGCCGCCGGTCCCGCCGGCGCCGCAGCGGGTGGCGGCCCCGCGGCGGGCCCGGGCGCTCCCGGCGCCCCCGGCGGAGCCGGCGCTCCGGGCGGAGGCTCCGCGACGGCGACCGAAGTCCCGGGCGCCACCCCGGCGCCGGCCAATCCCGTCGACTCCGCGGCCGCGAACGTCGACCAGACCGTTCAGGGTGCGACCGGGGTGAACCCGAACCTCGGCGGCGCGACGAAGCCGATCACCGGCGCGGTCGACGAGGTGCTCCAGGGAGTCACCGGCGACAACCTCGGGGGCCACGTGAACGACGTGCAGAACGGGGTCGACGACCTCGTCGGCGGGGGCGGCAACCGGGTCGCGGGCGAGCCCGGGCTCGCCCCCTGATCAGCCTCGCGACGTAGCGGGACCGAGGCCGAGCGCGCGGCGCAGGGCCTTCGTCTCGAGCCCCTCGACCGCGATCAGCTTCTCGCGCGAGGACCCGCCGCGGACGACCGCGACGCGACTCGCCGGCACCCCGAGCCGCTTCGCGAGGAGCTTGCGAACGGCGTCGTTTGCCCGGCCCTCGACCGGCGGCGCCTTCACCCTGACGGCGAGGACCCCGGCGCGCTCGCCGACGACCTCGTCCGACCGCGCCCGCGCGGTCACCCGGACGGCGATCCGTCCCACCGGTGAGCTCATCGCAGCGTCTTCTCCATCCAGCGCAGCGCGACCTCGTGCAGCTCGGCGTCGTGCTGGAGCGATCGATGGTGCCCGCCGGGGACGATGATCGCCTCGACCGGAGGCGCCGCCGCCGCGGCGATCTCCTCGGTCCAGGTGAACGGGATCACCTCGTCGCCGCGGGCGTGCAGCAGGAGGAGCGGCTTCTCGCCCATGAGTGCGGCGGCGTCGCGCAGGTCGTGCTCGCCGAGCCAGGGCTCGAAGGAGTCGCGGTCGATCCGCATCTCGAAGCGCTCGCGCCGGACCCCGTCGAGGAGGTGCTCCTCGCCCGCAGGGCAGAGCGCGATCACGCCGGCGACCGCCGGGTGGACGGCCGCGGCGTGGATCGCCATGAACCCGCCCATGCTCGAGCCGCGGGCGCACACCCGCTCGGGGTCGACGCCATCGGTCTCGGCGAGCAGCCGCGCCATCCGGCCGACGTCGGGCACGGCGGCCGGCGAGAGCGGCTCCTCGGACTCCCCGTTGCCGCGCTGGTCGTAGGTGAGGGCCGCCCAACCGCGCGCGCGGCACGCCCGCGCGAACCCCGCGTGGGTCTCCCTGCGCGAATCGGCCCCGTGGATGACCACCATCCCCGGCCAGGGCGGCTCGGAGTCGGGCATCCAGAGCTCGTAAGGCCGCCCCTCGTGGACGCCGCTGCGGTCCGAGGCCTGGGGCGACGGCAGCCGCATCTCATGTAGATGAGATCGAGCCGAACCGGACGCGAAGCGGAGGATTCGGCGACTTCATTGGGGTAGATGAGATCAAGCCGAACCGGACGCGAAGCGGAGGATTCGGCGGGTTCATTGGGGTAGATGAGATCAAGCCGAACCGGACGCGAAGCGGAG
>DASUSH010000055.1:0-20272 GCA_036375215.1 Solirubrobacterales bacterium | reverse complement strand
ACGCGGGTGCGGTCGCGGGCGCACTCGGGGCAGCGCATCCCGACCGGCGTCGACGTCATGCAGTCGGGGCAGATCGGGCGCGCGCACATCGAGCAGGAGACCGCGGTCTCGCGGTCGGGATGGCGGTAGCAGGTGGCCACGTCGGCCGCCAATCTAGTTGCCGGCGACCCCGGCCAGGTGACCGGGGCGATGAGCAAGACCTCGCCGCGCGCCCGCGGCAGCCCGGGCTCGGACTCCTCGGTGAGGAGGACGCAGCGACACGAGCTCCTCGTCGCCGAGCCGCCGGATCGGCTCCCGCTTCATCGGTGATCCACAGCCTCGCCGTCCCCGTATTCGGTCACGCAAGGACAGCTACGCGCGCGACCACCGGCTGGATCACAGTCGCTGCAAATCGCATTGCAGCGCCGTTTTCGGACGCAGGGGGCTCGTGGGCGCCGCGGAAACTGTGGGGTTGCGGGCACCCAGACCCGGGGCCCGAGGGAAACGGACAAGGGAGGGCAAATATGGACGCATCCAGCCCAGCGCGACTGTATGCGACGCTGGTCGGGGCGGTTCTCGTGGTCGCCGGCATCATCGGCTTCTTCTACGAGGCGAGTTTCGCGACCGGCAACGACGTGGTCGCCGACGACATCTTCGGCATCCTCGCCGTGAACGGGTGGCACAACGTCGTGCACATCCTGCTCGGCCTGCTCGGCCTGGCGATGGCGGGCTCGACCTCGGGGGCACGCACGTACTGCCTCGGCGTCGGTGCCCTCTACCTGGTGCTCGCGATCTGGGGCTTCCTGGAGACCGACAACGGCTACGGGGTCCTGATCGACATCGTCCCGATCAACACCGAGGACAACTTCCTGCACCTGATCCTCGGCGTCGTCGGGATCGGCGCCGGACTGGCGACGCCGTCCGGCACCGCCGACCGCAGCCAGCCCGCCCCGGCCGCATAGCCGGGAGCCGTCCGGGCTAGTCCCGGACGAGTCGTGTTAGCCCGCGAAGCGCCCGCTCCCCGCGGGCGCTTCGCCGATGGCGGCGCATCTCGAGCAGGACGAGCGCGCTCGTGGCGACGCCGCCCGCGGCGACCGCGACCACGGGGCGAACCCAGTTGCGCGGGTCGCGCAGCGACTCGAGCTCGGACTCGGAGAGCTCGTCGGCCCACTCCGAGAGCTCGGTCGCCGCGGTCTCGGTGACGCGCGCGAGGGTCTCCTCGAAGCGCGCGGAGAGCGTGTCGGGTGGGTCGATCGGGCGCAGCGCGGAGGCAAGCAGGGCCTCGAAGTCGGGGCCGACGCGGTCGGCGGGGTCACTCATCGCCGATCTCCTCCTGGAGTTGCTTGGTTGCGCGATGGATCAGGACCTTGGTGGCGCCGTCGGTCCGGCCGAGCGCCCGGGCGATCTCCCGGTTCGACATCCCGAGCGCGAAGCGCATGATCAGCGCCTCGCGGCGATCCTCCGGCAGGTGCTTCAGCCCGTCGATCACCTGGCGCAGCTCCTCCCGGCCCGAGACGACCTTCTCGGTGTCGTGCGGATGGGTGATCGGCTCGACCGCGTCGATCGCCGCCTCGGGGCGGCGCGAGCGGTCGCGGTGGTAGTTCGAGGCGAGGTTGTGCGCGATCCGGATGAGCCAGGGCCGCAAGGGGCGGCCGTCCGACTCGCGCCGCGCTCGCTCGAAATGGCGGTAGGCCTGAAGGAACGTCTGCTCGGTCAGGTCCTCGGCGTCGTGATGGTTGCCGATCCGGTAGTAGCTGTAGGAGTAGACGTCGCGCAGGTGGGCGCGGTAGAGGTCCTCGAAGGCGCGGTCGTGCTCGGCCTTCTCGGCCCCGCTCAGCTTCGAATCCTCGATCGGCACTGCTTGAGCCTACGGCTTGGCCGCGCGATCTCATCGGCTCGAGACGGCGACTCTCGCCGCGCTGCGGTCGCTCTCCACCCGGCGCAGCCGGGCGACCCACTCGGACGGGGCGATGTCCCCCTCGACCAGCTCGGCGAGCGCGGCGAGCCCGGCGGCGTCGATGCCGGCGCCGGCGACGGTCTCGGCGATCAGCGGCACCGAGTCGAGCGCCTCGGAGGCCTGTCCGATCCGCTGCGGGATCTGGGCGGCGGGGACGCCGTTGCCGAGCAGCTCGCCGGCGCGGCGGTTGCGGCTCCCGGGCGCGAGCACGGTCGCGGTCAGGTCGCCGACGCCGGCGAGCCCGGTGAAGGTGTCGAGCTCGGCGCCGCGGGCGAGGGCGAAGTCGACGCACTCGCGCCAGATCTCCGCGGCGGCGATCCCGGCGGCGTTCAGGCCGTGCGGCGCGGCGGCGGCGGCGGCCAGGACGGCGGCGTTCTTCGCCGCGCCGGCCGCCTCGACGCCGATCCAGTCACCGGTGCGCTCGCAGACGAGCCCGGCGCGGTCGAAGACCTCGCCGAGCTGGGCGCGCAGGTCGGGGTCGTCGGAGCCGAGCACGAGCGCCGCGATCCCGGACGCGGCCTCGCGGGCGTGGGCGGGGCCGCCGAGGCAGGCGATCGCGCGGGCGCGCACGCGCTCGGAGACGTACTCGGTCGGCAGCGCGCCCATCGGCGCTACGAAGCCCTTGGAGAGCAGCAGGACCGCGGTCCGGGTGCCGATCCGATCGCCGAGCGAGCCGACGGTGGCGGGCAGCGAGGCCGAGGGCACCGCGAGGCAGACGAGGTCGAGGCCGGCGACCTCGATCTCGGCGCCGCGCTTGACCGCGATCTCGGGCGGCAGCTCCACCCCGGGGAGGTACTTCTCGTTCTTGCGGGCCCTCGAAATCAGCTCGGCCTGTTCGCGGGTGCGCGTCCCGAGCTGGACCTCGAGGCCACCGCGGGCGAGCAGGACCGCGAGCGCCGTGCCCCAGCTGCCGGCGCCGATCACCGCCGCCTTGCGGAGCGGCGGCAGCCCGCCGAGCCACTCCCATTGCAGCTCGATGTTGGGCCAGATCCGGCCGTTGACGGTCGCCGCCAGCGACGGCGAGGGCTGCTCGGTGCGCGGGAAGGCCATCGTCCGCCCGGACCGCAGGCGGACCTTGCGCGGCCGGATCCGCCAGCCGCGGCGGACGCGCTCGGTGCCGATCACGGCGACCGGGAGGACCGAGGCGCCCGTCTCCAGCGCCAGACGGCCGGCGCCGCGCCTGGGCTGGCCGAGCGAGCCGGTCCGGATCCGGGTCCCCTCGGGGAAGATGCAGACGGCGCCGCCGCGGTCGAGGACCGCACGCGCCGTCGCCATCGCGTCCGCGTCGGCCCGGCCGCGGCGGATCGGGAAGGCGCCGAGCCGGGAGAGGATCCACGCCTGCCAGGGGTTCTCGAAGAGCTCGACCTTGGCGACGTAGTGCAGGGGCCGGTTCCAGGGCAGCATCGTGCCGATCACGAACGGGTCGAGGAAGCTGCGGTGGTTGGCGGCGACCAGCAGCGGGCCGTCGACCTTGGCGTACTCGCGGCCGATCCGCTTCATCCGGAAGTACGCGAGGAAGAACGGCTGCAGAACGAGCCGGGCGACGACGTAGAGGGCCATGTTGACCCCGTGCTCGCGGGTGTAGGCATGCAGCCGCTCGAACCGTTCGTCGGTCACGGATAGGGCTACACGCTTGTGAGCGGGGTGTTACTGGGCAGGCGCGCTTGGCGGCCGCCTACCAGGCCGCCTCGAGGATCCGCCGGAGCTCGTCGCGGTCCGGCGAGTCGGGCGTCATCTTCAGCTCGCCTCGCTCCTGGATCGCGTCGAGCGCGTCCTCGAGGCGGCCGGAGTCGGCGCCGAGGTCGGCGAGGCGGCGGCGGCCCCCGCCGAGACCGTCGACCCGGGGACCGATCCCGGCGGGGTCGGTGCCGAGGGACGCGGCGAGCGCGGCGATCTCGGCGGGGGCGCGGCCGCGCATCGCCTCGAGGACGCGCGGCAGGATCGTCGCGTTCGTCTCCGCGTGGGGGATCTCGAGCACTCGGACCAGGGTCTGGCAGATCACGTGGTGGAGCGCGAAGAGGGCCGAGTCGAGGGCGAAGGCGCAGAGCAGGGCGCCGATCGCCAGCGCCGCGCGGTCGCGCTCCGCGCGCGGCTGGTCGAGCGCGGAGGCGATCAGGCCGGTGCCCGCGAGCCCGGCCTGCCGCGAGACCGGGTGGGCGAGCGGCGTCCAGAGCGAGTCGGAGCCGTGCGCGAGGGCGTTCATCGCGCTCGCCCGCATCCGCTCCTCCGGCTGGCCGGTCATCTCGACCGGGTCGGCGATCACGAGCGCGGGCCGGATCAGGCCCGCCGCCTGGGCGCCCTCGGGGAGCCGGTGGATGGTCGTCATCGGCGCGCCGGAGAGCGTCGTCGGGATCGCGCAGACGCGGCCGCCGCGGACCGATCCGATCGCCTTGGCGGTGTCGATCACCCGCCCGCCGCCGAGCGCGACCAGGTTTGGCTGCGCGACCCGCTCGAGCAGCTCGGCGGAGATCGCCGGCACGGCGCCGCCGGGGACCACGTGGACCGCCGCCGCACCGCCGGCGAGCGCGTCCGGGGCCTCGGCGAGCGCCCGCGCGGTGCTGAGCAGCTCGTATTCGCCCCACCCGCGGTCGGCGACCGTGTCCGCGGCGGCGGCGAGCCCGCCCCCGCCGAAGAGGATCGTGCGCTCCCCGTCGCGCCACTGGAACTCGTCCTGGTCGAAGGGAAACTCGCGGTCCACGACCGCGATTCTGCCTACTCTTGGCTGGCCATGCCGGAGTAGCTCAGCTGGCCAGAGCACCTGATTTGTAATCAGGGGGCCGCGGGTTCGAATCCCGCCTCCGGCTTTGGGGGACGGCGCCGCGCCTAGAGCTTCACCTCGCGCGCGGCGAGGTGGGAACCGACCTTGCGCTTCACCCGCTGCAAGGCGTTGTCGACCGTCTTCGTGTCGCACTCGATCATCTCGGCGATCGCCTCGTAGGAGTGGCCGTCGAGATAGAGCGAGAGCACCCGGCTCTCGAGCTCGGAGAGGACGCTCGAGAGGCAGGCGACGAGGCTGCGCAGCTCCTCGGTCGCGACCGCCTGGTTCGCCGGGTCGTTGCGCGACGGGGCCGGCAGCAGCTCCTCCAGGGTCGTTTCGGAGTCGCCCGGCGCCGCCGGGGACTGGCCGAAGGAGACGTACTGGTTGAGCGGGGCGTGCTTGTTGCGGCTCGCGGTCTTGACCGCGGTGATGATCTGGCGGGTGATGCAGAGCTCCGCGAAGTTGCGGAAGCTCGACTCCCGGTCCGAGCGGTAGTCGCGCACCGCCTTGTAGAGGCCGAGCAGGCCCTCCTGGATCAGGTCCTCGGAGTCGCCCCCGAGCAGGAAGTACGACGACGCCTTCAGGCGGACGAAGCCCCGGTAGCGCTTGATGATCCGCTCGTAGGCGTCGGCATGGCCGTCCTTCGCGAGGGCGACCAGGTAATGATCATCAAGCTCGACTCGAGCTTCAGGGTGGGCGCGTGGCGTCTGGGCCTGGGGCGCGACGGCTGCGAACTCATGGGTTGGTAGTGCCACTGGGACCCTCCTCTGGGTTCCGGTGGCGCCCTCTCCTCCCCTGGAGCGCCTTGATTTTCTGCCGTCGGTAGCTCAGGCCTTAACCTGAGGTTTACCGTTATGCAAGCCGCACCTTAGTGCGGCCACATAGTTCTGTCAACCCCCCGCAACCGGTGCAAGAACGGTTGCGGGTCAGCCGGCCGGCCGGGAGCGCAGCGCCTCGAAGACGAGCACCGAGGCCGCGGCGCTCACGTTGAGCGAGCCGACCCGCCCTCGCCGCGGGATCGAGACGAGCGCGTCGCATGCCGACGCGACGCGCGGCCGGATGCCCTTCTCCTCCCCACCGAGGACGATCACGACCCGGCCCGAGTAGTCGGGCTCGGTGTAGGGGGTCGCCGCCTCGGCCGCGGCGCCGTAGGCCCAGGCGCCGTCTTTCTTCGCCAGCTCGAGCCAGTCCGCCAGGTTGCCGACGCGGGCGATCGCCAGGTGCTCGACGGCGCCGGCCGACGCCTTGCAGACCGCGGCGGTGACGGCGGCCGCGTGGCGGTCCGGGATCACGACCCCGGCGACGCCCGCCGCTTCGGCGGAGCGGCAGATCGCCCCGAGGTTCCGCGGGTCCTGGACGCGGTCGAGGGCGAGCACGATCGCGTCCTCGGCGGCGAGCAGCGCCCCGGGGTCCGCGTATGGATAGGGCTCGACCTCGGCGATCACGCCCTGGTGATCGGGAGATCCGCAGCGGCGCTCGAGCTCCTCGCCGGAGAGCTCGTCGCGGGTGTGGACGCGCAGGACCTTCCGTCGCCCCCGCTTCGCCTCCTCCACCGGGCGGCGCCCGTAGATCACCTCGCTCGCCATCGCGGGGTCAGGCCTGGCGGACGAGCCGGGCACCGTCGGCCGTGTCGCGGACCTCCCAGCCGCGCGCGGCGAGCTCGTCGCGGAGCCGGTCGGCCCGCTCGAAGTCCCTGTCGGCGCGGGCCCGCTCGCGCTCGGCGAGCAGCTCGGAGGCCTCGGCGTCCGCCTCCTCGCCCGCCTCCGCCAGCCGCTCGAGGCCGAGCAGGGGCAGCAGCTCGAGCACGGCCTCGCGCGCGCCGGGGAGCGGCCGCCGGTTCGCCTCCGAGATCAGCTCGAAGAGCTCGGCGAGGGCCCGCGGCGTGTTGAAGTCGTCGGCGAGGGCGTCGAGGAACTTCTCCCTGCGCTCCGTCACCAGGGGGTCAGACCCCACGCTCCCCGGGTCGGGCCCAGCGCTCGGTTGCCGAAGGAAGTTGCGGATGCGCTCGTTGCGGGCGACGGACTCCTCGAGCGCGTCCTTCGAGAACTCGAGCGGCTGGCGGTAGTGGCCGGAGGCGAGGAAGCCGACCACGGCCGCGCCGCCGTAGCGGTCGATCGCGGTCGCGAGCTGGAAGATGTTGCCGACCGACTTCGACATCTTCTCGGCGGCGATCTCGACCATGCCGTTGTGCATCCAGGCGCGCGCGAAGGGGGCGCCGCGCGCCGCCTCGGACTGCGCGATCTCGTTCTCGTGATGGGGGAAGACGAGGTCGGAGCCGCCTCCGTGGATCGCGAACCCGGTGCCGAGCTCGGCTTCGGCCATCGCCGAGCACTCGATGTGCCACCCGGGCCGCCCCTCTCCCCACGGCGACGGCCAGGCGGTGTCCTCGCCCTCCTTGCTCGCCTTCCAGAGCGCGAAGTCCAGGCGGTCCTCCTTGAGCTCGGCGGCGCCCGCCTCCTCACCCTGATCCATGTCGTCGGGGTTGCGGTTGGAGAGCTTGCCGTAGCCGTCGAAGCTGCGGACCCTGAAGTAGACGTCGCCGCCGGACTCGTACGCGTGGCCCGATTCGACCAGGTCGGCGATCAATTCGATGATGCCGTCGATCGTCCCGCTCGCGCGCGGCTCGGCGTCGGGGCGGCCGAGCCCGAGGCGGCCCGTGTCCTCGACGTAGCCGTCGGTCATCGCCTTCGCCCATTCGGCCGAGGGCCGGCCGGCGGCGCGCGCGGCGTCGTAGATCTTGTCGTTCACGTCCGTGACGTTGATCACCAGCCGCGGTCGCAGGCCCTCGTGCTCCAGGAAGCGGCGCAGGAGCATGAAGACGACGTAGGGGCGCGCGTTGCCGACGTGGATCCGCCCGTAGGTCGTCGGCCCGCAGGCGTAGATGCCGACCTCGTCCCCGGGCCCCGCCGAGAGCGGCCTGAGCTCGCCGCTCAGCGTGTCCTTGATCCGGATTTCCCGCATCGCCGCGGAGGCTATCCGGGCCGGCCGGGCGCCGATCGGCCGGCAGCCGCGCCCTTGGCTGGACCGCGCCCACGGGGTGCGCTGATTCGGCCCGGCCGCGCTCGGGTACGGGTATCTAGACTGGAATTCGATGGGGGACCCGACGACACTCGACACCGACGCCTCGACGAACGGATCGGGCGACTATGAGCGCGCCACCGCGTCCGCCGAGGAGGACACGACGGTAGGCATCACCGACGCGCTGACCGGCATCGCCGGCGGCCTGACCGGTCGCCTCGCCGGCGCCGGCCGGGCGCTGGCCTCCACCGTCGGGAACCGCTTCGCCGGGGCGCTCCACGCCGACCTCGACGAGCGGGACCCCGATTACATCCGCGCCAACCTGCCGACCCTCTGGCTCGCGACCAGCATCTGGTTCCGGGGCGAAGTCCGCAACCTGGGCAACATCCCCGAGGACAGGCCGGTGCTGCTCGTCGGCAACCACTCGGGCGGCAACCTGACGCCCGACACGCACCTGCTGACGCTCGCCTTCTACACCTACTTCGGCGTCGAGCGCGCCTTCTACCAGCTCGCCCACAACCTCGTCCTCGCCTCCCCGTTCGGGCCGATCCTGCGCCGCTACGGCACCGTCGCCGCCTCCCACGAGCACGCCCAGCAGGCGCTCCGCGAGGGCGCCGCGCTGCTCGTCTACCCGGGCGGCGACTGGGAGGTCCACCGGCCGACCTGGGAGGGTGGCAAGGTCGACTTCGGCGGCCGCAAGGGCTTCATCCGGCTCGCGCTCAACGAGGGCGTGCCGATCGTCCCGGTCGTCTCCGCCGGCGGCCAGGAGACCGCGCTCGTCCTGAGCCGCGGCGACTGGCTCGCGCGGCTGCTCCTGCTCGACAAGCTGTTCCGCCTGAAGGTGCTGCCGCTCACCGTGGCGCCGCCATGGGGGCTGAGCGTCGGCGACTTCCTGCCGCGGATCCCGTTCCCGGCGAAGCTCACCATCGAGGTGCTGCCCCCGATCGAGCTCACCGAGCAGTTCGGCGAGGATCCCGACGTCGACGAGGTCTACGAGCACGTGACGCGGAAGATGCAGGAGACGCTCGACTCGCTCTACGCCGAGCGCCGCTACCCGGTGATCGGGTAGGTGATCGCGTGCGGCTGAAGGAGTCGATCGTGGTCTCGGCGAGCCCGGAGCAGGTCTGGGACTACCTCGAGGACCCCGCGAACTGGCTGCACTTCATGTCGGGCGTCACCCGCTGGGAGGTCCGCGGGGACACCCCGAGCGGCCTCGGCGCCCGCTACCGGATGCTGATCAAGGTCGGCTCCGCCGAGGTCGGCGGGCTCGTCGAGATGGTCGAGTGGGACCGCCCTCGCGACCTCGCCTGGAACTCGGTCACGGGCGTCGACCAGCGCGGCCGCTTCCGCCTGCGCGAGGTGGACGAGCACCGGACCCGGGTCGAGCTGCGCTACTCCTACGGCATCGCCGGCTCCGGTATCCCGGGCCTGATCTCCGAATGGGTCTCGGCGCCGACGATCTCCAGCCACCTGCGCCGCTCGCTCCACCAGCTCAAGCGCCAGGTCGAGCACGAGAAGCTCCGTGCCGAGGCCGCCCGCCGGCGAGCCGAGCGCGAGGCCGCCACGACGGCCTGAGATCGTCGTACAGTTCGCTGGGACCGGCAAGCTGAGCTCTGAACAGGTCCGCTGCCTCGGCGAGGTCAAGGTCTTCGAGGTCAGACGCGGGCGCGACCCGAAGGTCACATCCGGTCTCAGCTCAGCCACCGGTGGCTACGTCGCCAAGGAGCCAAACGCCGACGGCCGCTACTACGCGGAGGTCGGTGAGACCGCGATCCCCGGGCTGGGCACCTGCCTCGAGGGCAAGTCGCGTTCGATCAAGCTGGGGTGAGCGCGGCGCTCAAACCAGCTCGCGCTTCAGGACCTTGCCGGTCGCGTTTCGCGGCAGCTCGTCGAGGAACTCGATCTCGCGCGGGACCTTGTAGCCGGCGAGGTTCTTCTTCACGTACTTCTTGAGCTCGTCCTCCGAGGGGTCGCCGCCGTCCCCGGTGACGACGAACGCCTTCAGGCGCTGGCCGAACTCGTCGTCGTCCACGCCGATCACCGCGACCTCCTTGACCCCGTCGTGGTCGGCGAGCAGGTCCTCGACCTCGCGGGGGAACACGTTCTCGCCGCCCGAGACGATCATCTCGTCGTCGCGGCCGTCGATGAACAGGCGCCCCGCGTCGTCGAAGTGGCCGACGTCGCCGCTCGAGAGCAGGCCCTGGTACTCGTCCTTGCCGCCGCCGCCCGTGTAGCCCTCGAAGGCCATCTCGTTGCCGACGAAGATCCGGCCGGTCTCGCCCTCGGGGACCTCCCCGTCTCCCTCCTGGTCGACGATCTTGACGACGGTGCCCCGCGGCGGGAGCCCGGCCGTGCCGGGCGCGGCACGCAGGTCCTCCGGCGTCGCGATCGTCGCCCAGGCGACCTCGGTCGAGCCGTAGAGGTTGTAGAGGTTGTCGCCGAATGTGTCCATCCACTTCGTCGCGAGCTCGCCGGGCAGGGCCGAGCCGCTCGCGGCGGTCACGCGGAGGCCGGACAGGTCGTACCGGCGGATCGTCTCCTCGTCCAGCTCGAGGATCCGCTGCATCATCACCGGGACGACGACGAGCGCCGTCGCGCCGCTCTCGGCGGTCGCGCGCAGCGTCTCCTCCGGATCGAACTTGCGGCGCAGGATGAAGGTCGAGCGCAGAGAGAGGCCGAGCTGGAAGTGGGCCATCCCCCAGCTGTGGAAGAGCGGGGCGGCGATCATCGTGCGCTCCTCCGCCTTCAGCGGGATCCGCGAGAACATCGCGGCGAGCGGCGCCAGCGAGGCGGGCGCGCTGCGCTGCGCGCCCTTGGGAGTACCGGTGGTGCCCGACGTGAGGATCACGAAGCGAGCCCCCTCCGAGGGCGGCGTCAGGTCGGCGCCGTTCCCGGATGCGATCAGGTCCTCGATCGCGGTGTCCGGCACGTCGCCGGTCGCGGCCTGGGCGGGCGCATCTTCCTCGTCGCTGTCGGACCAAGCGACGAAACGCTTCATGCCCTCGGCGGCGTCCTCCTCGAGCGCCTCGCTCAGGAGCTCGCGGAACTCCTCGTCATAGATGATCGCGGCGGGCTCTTCGCTCTCGACGACGCCGGCGAGCTGGGGCGCGGCAAATGCGGTGTTCAGGTAGAGCGCGTGGGCCCCGAGCTTGGCCACGGCGAGCGTGGCGTCGAGGAAGCCACGGTGGTTGCGGCACATGATCGCGACCCCGTCGCCTTCGCCGAGGCCCTCGTCGGCGAGCGCGTGCGCGAGCGCGTTCGAGCGGGTCTGCATCTCGGAGAAGCTGAGCGAGCCGGCGTCGTCGACGAGCGCGGCCTCGTCACCGCGGGCGATCGCGCCGGTGACGACTCCGGCCGCCGGGCCGGCGCCCCACCGGGAGAGCTCCCGAAGCGTCTTCGGGATGCGGCTGGGATGGTCAAACGAGATCACGCCCGCCTCGTAGAGCGTGCGGGCGTTGAACGGAGCATCGACGAGCTGACCGAGCGGGCCGGCTGGAATCTTCTTGGCAGCCGAGGCGCCGGGGAGGCGCACGGCGATCTCGGAGAGTCTGGAGCGAATAGCCATCGGGCCGAACCTTATTTACCCGCGCGTCCGCGCGTCACACCTCGTAGGTTTAGTCAATCAACGCGACCGCGATGCAGGCGATGCCCTCGCCGCGGCCGATCCAGCCCATGCCCTCGTTGGTCGTCGCCTTGACGCTCGCCGGTGCCCCCAGCGTTTCGCGCAGGTTCGCCTCCATGTCGCCGCGGTACCCGGCGAGCCGCGGCTGCTCGCAGATCACGGTCGCGTCGACGTTCAGCACGGGGCCCGAGAGCATGCCGAGCACGGTGCGCAGCAGGTCGAGGGAGTCGGCGTCCCGCCAGGTCTCGTCGTCGGCGGGGAAATGGGTGCCGACGTCACCGAGGCCCGCGGCGCCGAGAAGCGCGTCGATTACCGCGTGACAGACGACGTCGGCATCCGAGTGGCCGGCGAGACCCCGGTCGTGCTCGACCTCGACGCCGGCGAGGACGAGCCGGCGGCCGTCCGCGGGCGCGGCGAAGCGATGGCTGTCGTAGCCGGTGCCGACCCTCACCCGATCGGCTCCAGCCTGCGCTCGCGGCGCTCGAAGACGGCGATCTCCTCCACGCCCAGATCATCGAGGAATTCGCGGGCGGCGTCGTAGCGGTAGCCGATCTGCTCCGGAACGTGCGCGTCCGAGGAGAGCGCGAACGGCGCCCCGGCGTCGACGCACATCGCGGCCAGCGCCGGCGAGGGGTAGATCTCGCCGACCGGTTTGCGCAGGCCGGCGGTCGAGACCTCCACGGCGATCCCCGACTCGGCGATCGCCTCGACCGCGGGCTCGTAGAAGTACCGCGGGTCGCGGTCGGGGAGCGGCCGCCCCTTGCCCCAGACCTTGACGAGGTCGGGGTGGGCGAGGATGTCGAAAAGGCCCGAGCGCGCGGCCTCTGCGAGCATCTCGAAGTACCGCGTCCAGACCCGGTCGGCGTCGCCGGTCGCCTCCCAGGCGTCGAAGCCGTCGTGGTCCACGGCCACGTCGCCGACGAAGTGCACCGAGCCGACGACGTAGTCGAAGTCGTGGGCGTCCAGGAGCGAGGCGATCCGGTCCTCCGCACCGGGCACGAAGTCCATCTCGATCCCGAGCCGCAGCGGGGTCGAGCGCACGAACTCGCAGTAGGCGGCGAGGTCGTCGACGGCCTGCTGCTCCCAGAACGGGTGCCGCCACACCGCGAGCGCGTCGCGGAACCGGTGGACGTGCTCGGAGACCCCCAGCTCCCCGACCCCGGCCGCCTCGGCGGCCTCCAGGTAGCGGCCGACGTTGGCCTCCGTGAAATAGGCCTCGGCCGCGGTCCCGGCCTCGTCCGGCCGCAGGTGGAGGTGGTAATCCGTGAGCACGGCTGGTTACGCTAGCCGCGGATGATCCACCTCCGGATCGTGGTACCGCCACACTCGACCGATCACACGCTCGAACTGCTCAGGGCGACGCCGTCCGTATGCAACCTGATCTTCCTCGAGCGCGCGGCCGAGAAGCCGATGGGCGACGTGATCCTCTGCGACGTCGCCCGCGAGGATGCGAGCGTCGTCGTCTCCGACCTGAAAGAGCTCGAGATCGACCGCGAGGGCTCGATCGCGATGGAGGACATCGACTCGCAGATCTCGCGCGTCGCCACCACGGCCGAGAAGGCCGCGGTGGGCCTGCCGTCCGACGCCGTCGTCTGGGAGGAGGTCGAGGCCCGGACCTCGGAGAACGTCGAGCTCTCGGCGAGCTTCCTCGCGTTCATGGCGCTCGCGACCATGATCGCCGCCTGCGGGATCATCCTCGACCAGGTCGTCCTGATCATCGGCGCGATGGTCGTCGGCCCCGAGTTCGGCCCGCTGGCGGCCCTCTGCGTCGCCGCCGTGCAGAAACGACGGGACCTGGCCAGGCGATCCCTGATCGCGCTCGCGATCGGCTTCCCCGTGGGGATCACGGCCAGCTTCCTGCTCGTCGTGGGGCTCGACGCCGTCGACCTCGTCCCGGATGAGTTCGCTCAGCAGGACCACCCGTTCACCGAGTTCATCTCGAACCCCGACTTCTTCTCGTTCCTCGTCGCCTTCCTCGCCGGGACGGCGGGGGTCCTCTCGCTGACCGCCGCGAAGTCGGGCGCCCTGATCGGGGTGCTGATCTCGGTCACCACGATCCCGGCCGCCGCCAATATCGGCGTCGCGGCCGCGCTCGGCGACCTGAGCGAGTGGGTGGGGGCGATGGGCCAGCTCTCGCTCAACCTCACCGCGATCTTGCTCGCCGGCATCCTCACCCTTTTCATCCAGCGCCGGTTCTACATCCGCCGCCGTCGCCGCCACCTCGATGACGAGGGGCCGCGCGAGGCGGGGGGGCTGCCGATCGGCCGCAGCCGGCGGGCCGACAGCATGACGCGCTGACGGGCGCCGTCGGCCCTGCCCTAGTTCGCGCCGGCGCGCTCCAGGTCCTCGCGACCGAGGTCCACGCGGCGTCGATCGACGTCCTGGTTTCCGCGGGGACCGGGGTTCTTCGCCGGGTCCACCTCGCGCGTCGCGGGCGGCTGCTCGTTCGTGCTCTTCTCGTTAGCTCTCATGGTCGCCCGCTTACCCCTGCCTCACCGCCGCAAACGGCCTGGCAAGGGATCAGCCGCGCTCGGCCAGCAGGATCTCCGCCAGCCGCAGATCGAGCGGCGTCGTCACCTTCAGGTTCTCCCGAGGCGCCTCGTGGACCAGGACGCGCCCGCCACGACGCTCGACCAACATCGCGTCGTCCGAGGCGTGGGCGAGGAGCTCGGACGAGGCGAGCGCCGCGCGCAACGCTTCCGTGCGGAAGCCCTGGGGCGTCTGTGCCGACCAGAGGCTCGAGCGGTCGAGGGTGCGGTGGACCTCGCGGCCGCCCAGCACCTCCTTGGTCGTGTCCGTGACCGGGGTCGCGGCGATCACGCCCGCCGCCTCGGGCTCGGCCCCGAGCGCGGCGACCACCTCGTCGAAGAGCGCCGGGGTCGCGAGCGGGCGGGCCGCGTCGTGGACCACGACGAGCCCGGTCGAGACGTGCTGCGCGGCGTTCGCGACCGACTCCGAGCGCGATTTACCGCCAGGGACCTCGCGGGCTCCGGGCCACTCGAGTCGGCCCTCGTGGCCGGGCGGCATCGCGACCAGGATCTCGCCGACCGACTCCGCGGCGTCGAGGGCCGCGAGCGACCACTCGAGCATCGGCCGGCCGGCGAGCCCCACGAACGCCTTCGGGCCCTCGGACCCGAGGCGGTCACCGGAGCCGGCGGCGGCGAGGATCGCTGTTGCGCTCACCTCGGCGCCGCCGGTCCGGCAGTGGACCGTCTAGGCCGTCGCGGCGGCCGTCTCGCCGAACCGCTCCTCGAGCAGCCCGTCGAGATACTCCTCCGCGCCTTCCTCGTCCTTGTCGAGCGCGTACATGAACTCGGACGCGAGGATCTTCTTCGCGCGCGTGTACATCTGCTTCTCTCCGGTCGAGAGCCCCTTCTCCCACTCGCGGATCGCGAGGTTCCGGACCACCTCGGCGAGCTCGAAGACGTCGCCGGTGCGGATCTTCTCGCGGTTGTACTTGAACCGGCGATTCCAGTTCTTCGGCATCTCGGAGACCTCCCCGGTCAGCACGTCGGTGACGCGCTTGACCTCGTCTCCGTCGATCACCCGGCGAAGCCCGGCCTTGCCGGCGTTCTCGCAGGGGACCATCACGGTCATGTCGTTGTGGTGGATCTTGATCGTCAGGTAGTCCCGCTTGTCCCCGAGGAGCTCCTTGGTCTCCTTCTTCGAGACGACTCCGGCGCCGTGGTGCGGGTACACGACGTTGTCCCCGACCTCGAAGTTGCAGACTGGCGCCTCAACCTCGAGGTCGGTGTCCATCTCCTCTTCGGTTACCTCTGTGGTGGTACTGATTGCTGCCTCCTGTTGTGTTTGACGTGGTTGGTGCGGCCGCCGTCCCTGGCGGTCGGTCCGCCGGTCAGATCAGGTAGCGGTCGACGACGTCGACCTCCTGCAGTCGGCGAAGGCCCTCTCGGATGTCCTTCGCGCGGGTCTCTCCCACCCCGTCGATCGCGGCCAACTCCTCGTCGCCGGCGGCGAGGATCTCCTCGAGGCCACCGAGAGCGCGGATGATCTTCTGGCTGACGAGTCGCGGCAGGCGCGGGATGCGTCCCAGCGCCCGGTAACCGCGAGGGGCAACGGGAAAGTCGAGCGTGTTCATCTTGCGGTCGTAGCCGAGCAGCTCGGCGAGGCGGCCGAAGTCGAGGAGGTCGGCGTGCGGGAGCCGCGCGATCTCACCGAGCGCGGTCTCGACCGTGTCCTCGGCATCCACGTTGATGTAGTCGCGCACGAGGGCGGCGCGGTCGGACATGACGCCGACGACGGTCTCCTCCAGCTGCATCTCGATCAGCCGGCCCTCGGAGCCCAGCTCGATGATGTAGCGCTCCACCTCGGCCGCCATCCGCGTCACGAGCTCGGCTCGCTGCAGCACCGAGAGCACGTCGTAGAGGACGCCGCCGCCCTCGAACTCGAGCGCGAACAGGCGCGACGAGACCTGGTCGAGGCGGGCGCGGTACTTCTCGAGCGTGGCGAGGCCCTGGTTCGCCTTCGAGAGCACCGTCGGGATGTCCTGAAGGATGTACTTCATCCCTTCGAGGTAGAGCGAGACGACGTCGCGACGGGAGGAGATCGCGATCACGAGCGCCTTGGTCTGCTTCGAGACGCGCTCGGCGGTGCGGTGGCGGGTGCCCGTCTCCATCGAGAGGATCGTCGGATCGGGCATGAGCTGGACGTTCGACCAGGAGAGCTTCTTCCCGTCGGGGTCGAGGATGATCGCCCCGTCCATCTTGGCGACCTGGTAGAGCAGGGCCGGCGTGTAGTCGATGTCGAGCCGGATCCCGCCCGAGAACAGGAACGAGATCTCCTCGGGCTCGCCGATCACGATCAGGCCGCCGGTCCGCGAGTAGACGATGTTGTCGATGCCCTCGCGCAGGGCGGTGCCGGGCGCGACTACGTCGAGAGCGCGAAGGAGGCGCGGGTCCTGACGTGACTCCAGCTCATGTAGGTCCTCGTCTGAAACCGGCGCCATCGACAGTCAGTGTGACAAATATCCCTGCAAGTGCGCGCGGTGCCTAATTCATGGTGGAAAGGTCGGAAAGCGCTTTGTCAAGCCGGTGGTCGCCCAGAGACGCTCGACGCGCCCCGTCGCGGGCGGCGGCGAGTTGATATTTATTGATCGACCGGTTAATATCTTCCCCGACCGCAAGCTAGGACGGGAGAGACCACGAATGGCGAGCACGAACGGCAGCATGGGCGGGCAGAACGGGGCGGGCAGCGACACGGGCGGCGGCGCCCTCGACGTCCTCCTCGACGGCGACATCGACAAGGTGATGGCCGGGCTCGACCGGATCGTCGAGGCCGCCCCCTCCTACCGCAAGCTGATCTCCCGCTGGGAGCGCCAGGGCTGGAGCTCGGAGGCCTTCGACTTCTCCCGCGATGCCGAGCAGTGGCAGGACCCCGGCTTCTTCACCGACGAGGAGCGGCGCTGGATGCTCTTCTTCCTCTCCGAGTTCTTCCTCGGCGAGGAGCGGGTGACGACCGAGCTCCTGCCGTTCGCGATCGCCGCCCCCACCAACGACCAGCGGATCTTCCTCGCCTCCCAGATCGCCGACGAGGCGCGCCACTGCGTCTTCTTCGACCGCTTCTACCGCGAGGTGGTCGGCTCGACCGCGGAGACGATCGACGAGAACCTGCGGATCCAGCGCCAGCACGTGAACGAGGACTTCAAGCAGCTCTTCGACGGCATCCTGCACGACTGCGCCGAGACGCTCCGCAAGGACCCGTCCGACATGGAGGCCCTCGTCCGCGGGGTCACCGTCTACATGATCGTGATCGAGGGCACCCTCGCCCTGACGGGGGCCCGGTTCCTGCTGCGCACGCTCAAGGACCGCGACTGGCTGCCCGGCTTCCGGGACGGCTTCACGCACGTGAACCGCGACGAGTCGCGCCACGTCGGCTTCGGCGTCAAGTTCCTCGCCGACGCGATCAAGGAAGACCAGCGCTACAAGGAGATCGTCCGCACGACGCTCGAGGAGACGATCCCGGTCGGCGTGCTCGCCTTCTCCCCGGCGTGGCTCGAGAACCGCTTCGACTTCGACACGCCGTTCGGCTATCGCTCCACGGACATCTTCGAGTACGCGATGAAGTCGCTCTCGAAGAAGCTCGCGGCGATGGGCATGGAGCCGATCGCCGCGCCGACCCCCGCGTGAGCGCGGCGGCGGCAACCGCGCGGGTCCGGCCGGGGCGGCCCTCGACGGGGGCCCGGGAGCGGATCCGCGAGGGCGCCCTCGACGTCTTGAAGCGCGACGGCTACGCCGGCCTCACGACGGCCAAGGTCGCGGCGGCCTCGGGGCAGAACAAGGGCCTGATCGCCTACCACTTCGGCTCCAAGCAGGGGCTCGTCGCCGCGGTCGCCCGCCAGGTCTCCGAGGTGCTGATCGCCGAGGTGCTGGCTGAGGTCGGCGAGCCGGCGTCCGCCGACGAGCTCGTCCGCGGGCTCACGGCCGGCGTCTGGAGCGTGATCGACGCGGATCCCGGGATCCAGCGCGTCTACTTCGACCTCGCCTCGCAGTCGGTCGTCGAGCCGGAGGTGAGCGAGATCATGGCCGAGACCAAGGTCGGCTTCCGCGCGACGCTCACCGAGCTCATGCGCGGTCTCGACGACCCCCCGCCCGAGGGCGGGCTCGAGGCGGCCGCGGTTTACCTCGTCGCCGGCATCGAGGGCCTCGCGCTCGAGCACCTCGACCGCGGCGCCACGCCGGCCCTCGAGCAGGCCCGCCGGATCTTCGAGGCGACCGCGCCGGCGGCGATCCGCGGCTAGCTCGGCCTCCCGAGCGATCCGATGCTCTCCGGAGGAGAGAGACGCGGACCCCGCGTCAAGGCCGGTGCCTGCGTCTTGGTTCTCCTCGCCCTCTCGGCCGCGTCGATTGCCCTTGCCCCGACGCTCATGCCGGATACCTATTCCTGGACATCGCACACGACGAGTGAATCGGCAGCCCAGGGCGTGGACGGCGCGTGGCTGGCGCGGCTCGGCTTCCTTCTGCTCGGCTTGGCCGTGATCTGGTTGGCGGTGCTGAAGCGCGCCTCATGGGGGTCCTGGGGAATGGCTCTTCATCTCTCGTTCGGAGCGCTCATGATCGCGACGGCCGCCTTCTCCACGCGTCCCTGGGAGCAAGGCGCCGGCTTCGATCGGACCGAGGACGATCTCCACTCGATCGCCTCGACCGGGGTGGGCCTTTCCTTCGCCTTCGGTGTGCTCGCGGTGAGCTTGACGCGAGGCAGGAACGGCGTCTCCGCCCTCGCGCTCGACGTGATCGCGATCGCCGTCGCCGGGGTCGCGCTACCGATCTCCATGTCGATCTGGGGCGAGGCCGACGGGATACTCCAGCGAGCGATCTTCCTGATCGCCTATGCCTGGTACGCGGCGGAGGCGCTTCGTCAGTCCGACGGTTGACGCGCGTCGCCGAAGGTCGTGAGCCAGATCGCTCTGGCGAGGGTCGCGGCGAACTCGCCGTCCCCCGCCGGGTCGGGGTTCTCGAGCACGTGCTGGGCGATCGACCGCTCGACCATCCAGGTGAGCACGGCCGCCGTCGACGCCGTGTCCATCGCCGGGCTCACCTCGCCCGCGCGCGCCAGCACGTCGAGGCGCGCGCCGACGACCGCTATGAACGCGGCGACGCGCTCGTTCCAGTACCGCGCCACCTCGGGCTCGTAGCCGGCGAGCTCGACCAGCGCCAGCAGGACCCGGTCGTGCTCGCGGAAGCCGGCGATCATCAAATCCATCGTCGCCGCGACCCTTTCGGGTCCGCCGCGATGGTCTCCCTTCCACCATCCCTCGGCGGCGCTGAAGAGATCGCGGGTCGCGATGTCCGCCATCCGGATCAGGAGCTGCGCCTTGTCCGGGAAGTGGACGTAGAACGTCGAGCGGGCGATCCCGGCCTCCTCCGCGATCCGCTGCACGGGGATCTCGGTATAGGAGTGGCCCTCGGCCATCAGCTTCTCGACGGCGCGCAGGACCTCGGCCTCGATCGCCTCGCGGCGCCGGCGCCCGCTCGCTCGCGGCTTCGTCACGGTCGGCATCGGTCGGGACTGTACAGCTCCCGGTTGACATTCGGACACAGTGTCTGACATATTGTCCGAACCTTGCGAGGGGCGAGGCACGAGAGGGGAATGTCGCGGCGCGAGCTGCTGCGCAACGGCGCCGCCGCCGGCGCCGGCCTGGCGCTCGCGGGCTCACCCCTCCCCGCGATCGCCCGCGCCGCCGGCAGGGGACGCGGCGTCGCCGTCCTCGGCGGGGGCATGGCCGGCCTCGCCGCGGCGCACGAGCTCGTCGAGCGCGGCTTCGAGGTGACGGTCTACGAGCGCAAGGCGCTCGGCGGCAAGGCCCGCTCGATGGACGTCCCCCGCAGCGCCGCCGGCGGGCGCCGCGGGCTGCCGGGCGAGCACGGCTTCCGGTTCTTCCCCGGCTTCTACCACCACGTGCCCGACTCGATGCGCCGGATCCCGTTCCCCGGCAACGCGAACGGGGTGCACGACAACCTCGAGGACGCCACCGAGACGATCTCGCCCAGGACCGAGGGCCGGCCGGACGGGACCGTCTTCGGAGTCGCCCCCAGCCCCACCGAGGCGTCTTCGCCCGAGGGCATGCAGGCGATCCTGGTCGAGGAGTTCGCAAAGCAGCAGGGCCTGGGGCCGGACGAGATCGAGTTCTTCGTGAACCGCCTGATGGTCTTCCTGACCTCCAGCGACGAGCGCCGCTACGGGCAGTGGGAGAACGTCAGCTGGTGGGAGTACATCCGCGCGGAGGGCAAGTCCGAGGAGTACCAGAAGGTCCTGGCGCGCGGCCTGACCCGTGCCGTCGTCGCCGCGAAGGAGACCGTGGCGAGCACCCGCACGATCGGCAACATGGCCGAGGCCTTCCTGATGAACATCATGAACCGGGGGAACGACGGCTCCCCGGACCGCGTCCTGAACGCTCCCACGAACGAGGCGTGGATCGATC
>DASUSH010000054.1:0-28599 GCA_036375215.1 Solirubrobacterales bacterium | reverse complement strand
AGCGGGGCCGCTTCGGCGCCAACATGTCGGTCGAGCTCACCAACGACGGCCCGGTGACGCTGCTGCTGGAAATGTGAGCAACCGACCTGCCACCCGAGGGGTCTGACCCCAAAGGGACAGGTCGGTCCCCCGACCGAAAGGATCCGCGAGCCGCGGCCCGCGAGCCGCGAATTGCGCCCCTTGCCGCGCCCAGACCCGCGGCTATACTCGAAACCGCTTCTTTCGCACCCGAACCCTGTACGGATCAGGTGGGCCCGGGCCCACCTTTTTTTCGCCCAAGGACGGGGCGAGGGGAGCGAGAGGAAGCGAATGGAGAGCATTCAGGCAGAAATCGAGAGCCGTCTCGCCGAGCGCGAGCCCGAGGTCGAGTTGATCGCCCTCGAGCAGCCCGGTAGCGACACGCTGCGGCTCTACATCGATCATCCCGACGGCGTCGACCTGGCGCTCTGCGAGCAGGTCACGAACCATTTCCGGGATCTGCTGACGAGCTACTCGCTCGAGGTCTCCTCGCCGGGACTCGACCGGCCCCTCACCAAGCCCGAGCACTATCGCCGCTTCCGCGGCCGACGTGTGCGCGTGCGAACGCGCGAGGCGATCGAGGGCCGCCGGAACTTCACCGGGACGATCGCGGATGCCGGCGAGACCGCGGTCCGCGTGGAGGATTCCGGCGACGAGTTCGAAATCCCCCTCTCTCACGTCCACCGTTCGAACCTCGTCCCCGAGCTGCCGGAGGTCCATTCATGAGTCGCGAGATCGTCGAGGCGATGCGGGTCCTCGAGCAGGAGAAGGGGATCGCCCCTGACACGCTCAAGTCCGCGCTCGAGGATGCCCTCCTCTCCGCCTACAAGAAGTCGCCGGGATCGGCGAAGTACGCGCGCGTCGACCTCGACGACGTCGAGGGCGAGTACCGCGTCTTCGAGCTGATCCTCCCGCCCGAGCTCGAGGAGAAGCTGGTCGCCGAGGCACGCGAGCGGATGGACGAGGAGGAGCTTCAGCCCACCATCGATCCGGAGACCGGGGAGCCGCGCGAGCCCGAGGACCCCGACCTCGACCCCGAGATGCTCGCCCCCTACGAGGATCAGATCGAATCGCGCGACGTCACCCCCGACGGCTTCGGCCGGATCGCCGCCCAGACCGCCAAGCAGGTGATGCTCCAGCGGATCCGCGAGGCCGAGCGCCAGATGATGTTCGAGGAGTATCAGGACCGCGTCGGCGAGCTCGTCACCGGGATCATCCAGCAGTCCGACAACCGCTACACGCTGGTCCAGCTGCGCGAGCGCGTCGAGGCGCTGCTCCCGCGCTCCGAGCAGGTCTGGAACGAGCGCTACGACCACGGTTCCCGCATCCGCGTCGTCGTCTCCGACGTCTCCTCCGAGGGCAAGGGCCCCTCGATCGTCGTCTCGCGGCGCAACCCCGAGCTGATCAAGTCCCTCTTCGAGCTCGAGGTGCCCGAGATCGCCGACAAGCTCGTCGAGATCGTCGGCGTCGCCCGCGAGCCCGGCTACCGCTCGAAGATCGCGGTCGTCTCGCACGCCGACGGGGTCGACCCGGTCGGCGCCTGCGTCGGGCCGCGCGGCTCGCGCGTGCGGATGGTCGTCTCCGAGCTGCGCGGCGAGAAGATCGACATCATCCCTTACAACGAGGAGCCCGCCCGCTTCGTCGCCAAGGCGCTCTCGCCGGCAAGGGTGCGCGAGGTCCTCGTCGACGACGAGGACCAGCAGGCGACCGTGATCGTCCCGGACGACCAGCTCTCGCTGGCGATCGGGCGCGACGGCCAGAACGCTCGCCTCGCCGCCAAGCTCACCGGCTGGAAGGTCGACATCAAGTCCGAGCAGGAGTTCTCGGAGATGGAGCAGGACCTCGAGATCGAGGAGGAGGGCGCCCCGGCCGCCGACGGGCGCTGCTCCGCGGTCCTCTCCGCGGGCCGCCGCTGCCCGAACGCGTCGCTGCAGGGCTCGCGCTACTGCGGCCTGCCCCAGCACCAGGCGCTCGCCCGCTTCGGCACGAACCAGGTCACCGTCCTCGCCGCGCTCTCCGAGCAGGAGGTCGGCCGCCTCGCCGACGCCGACGCCGACGAGAGCGAGATCGCCCCGCTGGTCGAGAAGGCCGATGCCGCGTTCGAGGAGGCCGGCGAGGAAGAGGAGGCCGGTGAGTCGCCGCCCGCCGAGGAGGCGCTTGCCGAGGACGCCGCGGTCGAGTACGACGAGCCGCAGGCCGAGGAGGCAGAGGCCGAGGAACCGCAGGTAGAGGAGGAGGAGGCAGAGCCCGCCGCGGAAGCCGCGCCCGGTGACGAGGCGGAGGAGCTGACGGCCGAGGAGGCGCTCTACGAGGATGCCGACACCGAGGGCGTTGCGGCCGCGCCGCCGCCCCCCGAGGAGCCCGCAGCCGACGCCCCCGAGGAGCCGCAGGAGCCCGAGGCCGTGAACGTGCCGGATTCCGGCGCCGAGACAGCGGAGGACGAGCGCTCGTAGATGGCCAAGAAGCGCGTCCATGAGATCGCGAAGGCGCAGGGGCTCTCGAGCAAAGAGGTCCTGAGCGCGCTCGCCGCCGCCGGGATCGAGGCGAAGGCGGCCGCGTCCAGCGTCGAGGAGTCGGATGCCCTGAAGGCGCTCGGCGCCGCCAACGGCGGCGGCGCGTCCGCGCCCGCGGAGAAGCAGGCCGCCGCCGCGAAGCCGGCGGCACAGCAGCAGGGCCAGGCGAAGCCCGCGGTCGGCGGGCAGAAGCCCGTGGCCTCGGGGGCCGGGCAGCCCGCCTCAGGCGGCGGCAGCAAGAAGCGCCGCCGCGTCGTGATCGACTCGCAGGCCGCGCGCCGCGAGCAGATGAACACCAACGCCCCGCCGCGCCGCCCGCCGCGCCGCCGCGGCGGACGCCGGCGTCGCCCGCTCCTCGAGGAACCGGCGAGGGGCCCGGCCGAGCCGAAGGAGCTCGCCCCGACGACGATCAACTCGGGCGCGACCGTGAAAGAGGTCGCCGAGTCGATGAAGGTCTCGGCGGCCGACGTGATCAAGAAGCTGATGCAGCGCGGCGAGATGGCGACCCTCACCCAGACCCTCCCGGACGAGACGATCAACCTGCTCGCCGAGGAGTTCGACCAGAAGGTCGACATCGTCACGGCAGCCGAGGAGGCGCCCGACGAGCCCGAGTACGAGGACTCCGACGAGGAGCTCGTCGAGCGCCCGCCCGTGGTCACGATCATGGGCCACGTCGACCACGGCAAGACCTCCCTCCTCGACGCGATCCGCGAGACCCAGGTGGCCGAAGGCGAGGCCGGCGGGATCACCCAGCACATCGGCGCCTACCAGGTCGACCACGACGGCTCGAGGATCACGTTCCTCGACACCCCGGGCCACGCCGCCTTCACCGCGATGCGCGCCCGCGGCGCCGACGTAACCGACCTCGCCGTGATCGTCGTCGCCGCCGACGACGGCGTGATGCCGCAGACGACCGAGGCGATCGACCACGCGAAGGCGGCCGAGGTGCCGATCCTGATCGCGGTCAACAAGATCGACAAGGAGGGCGCCCAGCCCGACCGCGTCCGCAACGAGCTCTCCGCGCAGGGCCTCGCCCCCGAGGACTGGGGCGGCGAGACCGTCTACGTCGACGTCTCGGCCAAGACCAAGGAGGGCCTCGACAAGCTGCTCGAGATGATCCTGCTGGTCTCCGAGCTCGAGGAGCTCAAGGCGAACCCGGAAGCGCCCGCCTCCGGATCGGTGGTCGAGGCCCACCTCGATCCCGGCCGCGGCCCGGTCGTCACCGTGCTCGTGGAGCGCGGCACCCTGCGCGTCGGCGACGCGCTCGTCTCCGGGGCGACCTGGGGCCGGGTGCGGGCGATGCACGACTTCACCGGTGCCCGCGTCGAGGAGGCGAGGCCCGGAGCGCCCGTCGAGGTCCTCGGCTTCGACGGCGTCTGCGAGGCCGGCGACCCTGTCCGCGTCGTCGACAACGACAAGGAGGCCCGCCGCCTCGCCGCCGAGCGCGCCCACCGCCTGAAGACCGAGACCCTCGCTCGCCAGCACGCCCGCGGCGTCACCCTCGAGGAGGTCTTCTCGAAGGCCACCGCGGGCGAGGTCAAGGAGCTCAACATCCTCGTCAAGGCCGACGTCTCCGGCTCGGTCGAGGCGCTCCAGGACGAGATCGCCAAGGTCCCGCAGGACCAGGTCGCGGTCAACGTGATCCGAGCCGCAGCCGGCGGGATCAACGAGTCCGACGTGATGCTCGCGGCGGCCTCGAACGCGATCATCATCGGCTTCAACGTCCGCCCGCTGCTCGAGGCGCGCCGCACCGCCGAAGCGGAGGGGATCGAGATCCGCACGTACTCGGTGATCTACAAGGTGACCGAGGACCTGCGCGCGGCGATGGAAGGCATGCTCGAGCCCGAGGAGGTCGAGGAGCGCCTCGGCGAGGCCGAGGTCCTGCAGGTCTTCAAGGCCAGCCGCGTCGGCAACATCGCCGGCTGCCAGGTCACCGACGGCAAGGTCACCCGCGACGCCCAGGTCCGCCTGGTCCGCGAGGGCACCGTGATCTGGACGGGCAAGTTGGGCTCCCTGCGCCGCTTCAAGGACAACGTCCAGGAGGTCGAGCAGGGCCTCGAGTGCGGCATCGTGCTCGACGGCTACGCCGACGTGAAGGTGGGCGACGTCCTCGAGTTCTTCCGTACGAAGCAGGTCGAGAAGACCCTGGAGTGAGGCGGCATGGCCGCCTACGTCTCGCTGCTCGAGGTCCGGCTGCACCAGGGCCAGTCGCACGGGCTCAAGGAGAAGCGCAAGCTGGTCCAGTCGCTGAAGGCGCAGGTCCGCCAGCGCTACGGCGCCGCGGTCGCGGAGATCGGCGGCCACGACACCTGGCAGGCGACGACGCTGCTCTGCGCGCTGGTCGGAGACGCCGCGGTGGAGGCGCGCACCGACGATCTGGCCAGGTTCATCGAGTCGCGCTGTCCGGATGGGTGCAGTTTCGAACGCGACCTGCTGACGCTCGCGGACCTGCGGAGCTGAGCGGACCCCATCACGGTTATATTCGGCCGGCGATGGCTTCCGGCCGCATGCGCCGCGTGAACCAGGTGATGCGAGAGGTGATCTCCGGAGCAATCGCCACGGATCTTCAGGATCCAAGGATCGGATTCGTCACAGTGACCGCGGTCGAAACAAGCCCAGACCTGCGCTCCGCGCGCGTCTTCGTGAGCGTGCTCGGTAGCGAG
Source organism: Solirubrobacterales bacterium (assembly GCA_036375215.1). Taxonomy (GTDB): domain Bacteria; phylum Actinomycetota; class Thermoleophilia; order Solirubrobacterales; family 70-9; genus DASUSH01. Next base: position 23,405 of record DASUSH010000054.1, on the reverse strand, counting down.
GAGGAGCGCGAGGCGACGCTCGCCGGCCTGCGGTCATCGCACGGACCGCTCCAGGCCGCGATCGCCGCGGAGCTCCGCCTCAAGCGGACGCCCACGCTGAGCTTCCAGTACGACGATTCGGTCGAGCGCGGCGACCGCATCACCCGTCTCCTCGAGGACGACGGGGAAGCGGACGAGGGGAGGTGAGCGGCGTCCCGATGACCGCCGTCACCGAACGCGACGCTGCGCTGGCCGAGGCCGTCGCCGCGATCCGCGATGAGGACCGCTTCCTGCTGACCGCTCACGAGGGGCCGGATGGCGACGCGCTGGGCTCGCTGCTCGCGATGCACGCGATCCTCGAGCAGCTCGGCAAGGACTCGGTGATGTTCCTCGCGTCGAAGGAGTTCCCGCTGCCGATCGAGTACCGCTTCCTGCCGCTCGAGGAGGTCTTCCACGAGGCGCCCGCCGACCTCGCCGACCGCACGATCGTCTTCCTCGACTGCGGCAACATCGACCGGATGCCGGTCGACTGGCTCAGGAACCGCGAGGAACGGATCCTGAACATCGACCACCACCACGACAACACCCGCTTCGGGAGCGTGAACCTGGTCGACGTCGCGGCCTCCTCGACCGCCGAGATCGTCTTCGAGCTGGCCGGCCTGCTCGGCGCTCAGATCACGCACGAGATCGCCGACGCGCTCTACGTCGGCCTCGTCACCGACACCGGGCGGTTCATGTACGACAACACCGACGCTCGCGCGCACCGGATGGCGGCGGACCTGATCGAGGCCGGGGTGAACGTCCACGACATCTACCGGCGCCTCTTCGAGCGCGTCCCGGTGGAGAAGCTGCGCCTGGTCTCCCGCGCGCTCGAGAAGCTCGAGCGCTACCCCGACTGCGGTCTCGCGATCACCTACATCGAGGAATCCGACTACGAGGCGACCGGATCGAGCGAGGCGCTGACCGAGGGGATCATCGACTACGTCCGCTCGATCGAAGGCACCGCGGTCGCCGTCTTCGTCCGCGACAAGACCGACGGGGGCCGCGCCGCGCGCAAGGTGAGCCTGCGCGCGACCGAGGGCGTCGACGTCTCCGCGATCGCCCGCGAGCACGGCGGCGGCGGCCACCGGCGCGCGGCGGGCTTCTCGACCGACCTCGAGTACGAGGAGCTGGTCGAGCTCCTCTGCGACCGGGTCCGCTCGCAGATGCAGTCCTCCGGTGCCGGCTGACCTCGCGCCGGCGGCCGTCCTCCTCTGCGACAAGCCGGCGGGGGTCACCTCGCACGATGTCGTCGCCTCGGTCCGCCGCGAGCGCGAGGTGAAGGCCGGCCACGGCGGGACACTCGACCCGTTCGCGACAGGGCTCCTGGTCGTCCTGCTCGGCCGTGCGACGCGCCTGCAGCGCTACCTCCTGCCGCTGCCGAAGACCTACCTGGCGACCGCGCGGCTCGGCTGGACCTCAACCACCGGCGACCCCGACGGGGAGCTCGCGCAGACGGGGAGGGTCCCCGGGCGGCTCGAGCTGCCGACGGGCAGGATCACCCAGCGCGTGCCCCTGACCTCGGCGGTCAGGGTGGGCGGCGAGCGCCTCTACAAGCGCGCCCACCGAGGCGAGCGCACCGAGACCCCCGAGCGCGAGGTCGAGGTCCACCGCGCCGAGCTCGTCGGGGCGGGGGAGGGGAGGGCGCGCTTCGAGATCGAGTGCTCCTCGGGCACGTACGTACGCACCCTGATCGAGACGCTCGGCGACGCCTACTGCGAGGAGCTCCGCCGCACCGCGGTCGGTCCCCTGCGGCTCGCCGACGCCTCCGCCGAGCCGATCTCGGCGAACGAGGCCCTCGCCTTCATGCCCGAGCGCGAGCTCGATGCAGCGGAGGCGGACGGGATTGCCCACGGCCGGGCGATCGAGGCGAACGACGAGACCGAGGATCCGGTGCGGCTCACCCGGTCGGGCCGCCTGCTCGCCGTCGGTCGCCGCGCCGATCTCGTGGTTCGGCCCGAGGTCGTCCTCGAGCCTGCCGCAACGTGACCAACCTAAATGGGGTCAGACCCCTTTAGGTTTCGCGGGATGCCGATCAAGGTCACCACGCTGCCCGACGCCCGGCCGCGCGATCGCCACGTCGCGATCGGCACCTTCGACGGCGTCCACCTCGGCCACCGGGCGGTGATCGACGATGCCGACACGGTCCTCACCTTCGAGCCCCATCCGGTCCGGGTGATCCACCCCGAGGCGGCGCCGAAGCTCATCATGCCGTTCGCGATCAAGCGCGACGTGATCGAAGGCCTCGGCGTGGAGGAGATGGTCGTGATCCCGTTCGACCGCGAGTTCGCCGGGATCGAGGCGGAGCGCTTCCGCGACGAGATCCTGATCGAGCAGCTCGGCGCGCGGAAGGTATCGGTCGGTGAGAACTTCCGCTTCGGCAAGAAGGCGAAGGGGGACTGGCGCCTGCTCCAGGAGCAGGACGCGTTCGAGGCGCGGGTCGTCCCGCTGGTCGACGCGGACGGCGAGACGGTCTCCTCGACCAGGATCCGTGCCCTCGTCGCCGCCGGCGAGATGGAGAGCGCCCGCCACTTCCTCGGCGCCCCGTTCATGGTCGAGGGGACGGTCGCGGAGGGGGACAAGCGGGGGCGCACGCTCGGCTTCCCGACCGCCAACCTCGTGCCCGACGACGAGCTCGTCTCGCCCGGCCACGGCGTCTACGCGGCGTTCGCGAACGGCAACCCCGCCGCGGTCAGCGTGGGCGTCCGGCCGATGTTCGAAACCGGGCGCGGCCTCCTGATCGAGACGTACCTGATCGACTTCGAGGGCGACCTCTACGGGGACACGCTGCGGGTCGCTTTCGTCGAGCGCCTACGCGGCGAGAGGCGGTTTCCGAGCGTCGAGGACCTGATCGCCCAGATGCACCGCGACGTCGCCGAGGCCCGCGAGCTCTGTGCTAATTTCACTGCCTGAGGCGGCCCCGCGGGCCGCTCGTTTTTTGATCACTCGACGATGACGCTGACCAAGGAAAGAAAGGCCGAGCTGGTCGCCAAGCACGGGCGCGGCGACGCGGACACGGGTTCCCCCGAGGTCCAGGTCGCGCTGATGACGGAGCGCATCAACGAGCTCACAGAGCACCTGCGCACCCATCGCAAGGACCACCACTCGCGCCGCGGCCTGCTGATGCTGGTCGGCAAGCGCCGCCGCCTCCTGCGCTACCTGGAGCGCTCCGACGTCGAGCGCTACCGCGCGCTCGTCGCCGATCTCGGCCTGCGCCGCTAGGCGCGCCGCTCCGGCGCCGTGATCGAGCCCGGAACCAAGGCGCCCGGCTTCACCCTCCGCGACCAGGACCTGAGCAAGGTCTCGCTGTCCGACTACGCCGGCCGGCGCCTCGTGCTCGCGTTCTACCCGGGCGACTTCTCGCCGGTCTGCTCGGACCAGCTCTCGGTCTACCAGGAGGTCCTCGGCGAGATCGCCGATCGCGGCGCGAGCCTCGTCGGGATCAGCGTCGACGGAGTCTTCTGCCACCGCGCCTTCCGCGAGCAGCTCGGCCTCGAGATGCCCCTGCTCGCCGACTTCCACCCGAAGGGCGAGGTCTCGGCGGCCTACGGCGCCTACCGGCCCGACCGCGGCTTCAACAACCGCTCGCTCGTCCTCGTCGGCCCCGACGGCACGGTCGAGTGGTCCCACGCCTCGCCCTCGGACCTCGAGATCCCGGGCGCCAACCTGATCTTCGACGCGCTCGATCGCTGACCGCCGATCTCACCAGCGCCCCCGTCCCGCCGATCGGCGACGCCGATCACGTCCGAGGTGAGGGGCCGGAGGCGATCCTCTACCTCGACCTCGGCTGCCCGCACTGCGCGGCCGCGTGGCTCGAGATCAGCGGGCTCTCGCTGCGGCTGTGCGTGCGCCATTTCCCGATCGCCTCGAAGCACAAGCGCGCTCCGGCGCTGCACGCCGCCGCCGAGGCGGCCGGCCGCCAGGAGGAGTCCGCCTTCTGGGCGATGGTCGACTCGGTCTACGCCGACCAGGGGCGGCAGGACGACCCGCATCTATGGCGGCGGGCGACCGATCTCGGCCTCGACCTCGAGCGCTTCGAGCTCGACCGGCGCTCGGCCGAGGTCGAGGCGCGCGTGCGGCGCGATTTCGAGAGCGGCCTCCGGGCCGGCGTGGTCGCCACCCCCGCCGCGTTCCTGGGGGGGAGCCCGGTGGCTGCCGCTAACATCGCCGCGGAACTTTCGAGAGATCGAAGCGAAACGAGGCCGCCACCGAAGGCGGCCGGAAGGTAGAGAGAAAATTGAGCATGTTCGACGTAAAGCGCGTCTCCGCGGAGATCGGCGGCAAGGAGATCTCGTTCGAGACGGGCAAGCTCGCCCGGCAGGCGAGCGGAGCGGTGGTCGTGACGAGCGGAGAGACGATGGTCCTCTGCACCGCCACCGTCGGAAACCTTCGTGACGTCGACTTCCTCCCGTTGACGGTGGACGTCGAGGAGAAGCACTACGCCGCGGGCAAGATCCCCGGCTCCTTCTTCCGGCGTGAGGCCCGCTCGGGTGAGAAGGCGACGCTCACCGCGCGCATGATCGATCGCCCCGTGCGCCCGCTCTTCCCGAAGGGCTGGCACTACGAGACGCAGATCGTCTGCCAGCCGATGTCGGTCGACCACGTGCACCCCTACGACATCCTCGCGATGAACGGCGCCTCGGCGGCGCTCGCGCTCTCCCCGGTCCCGCTGCCGACCTACGTCGGCGCCGTGCGCGTCGGCAAGCTCGACGGCGACTTCGTCGTCAACCCGGAGGAGGAGGCGCTCGAGGAGCTCGAGATGGACCTGATCGTCTCCGGCTCCGACGAGGCGATCCTGATGGTCGAGTGCGGCGCCGAGGGCGTCACCGAGGCCGAGGTCCTCGACGCGCTCGACATCGCCCACGCCGAGATCAAGACCCTGGTCGCGACGATGAACGACCTGCGCGAGCAGGCCGGCAAGGACAAGCTCGAGGTCGAGGCCCCGAAGGTGGACGAGGAGCTGATCGAGAAGATCCGCGACTCGCACGGCGAGAAGATCGACGCCGCCACCTCGATCCAGGCCAAGCTCGAGCGCCAGGACGCGGTTGAGGCGACCGAGCACGACGTGCTCACCGAGTACGCGCCCGACCCCGTCGACGGCGAGCCCGACTCCGAGCTCGTCGCCGAGGTGAAGCGAGCCTTCGCCGCGCTCGAGAAGGACGTCGTCCGCAAGCGGATCGCGGTGGACAAGAAGCGGCCCGACGGCCGCGCCACCGACGAGATCCGGCCGATCGAGACCGAGGTCGACCTCTCGCCGCGCGCGCACGGCTCGGCGCTGTTCACCCGCGGCGAGACGCAGATCCTGTCGACCGTCGCGATGGGCACCACCCGGATGGACATGAAGGTCGACAACCTCGGCCTGCAGGAGTCCAAGACGTTCTGGCACCACTACAACTTCCCGCCGTTCTCGGTCGGGGAGGCGGGCTTCATGCGCGGCCCGAAGCGCCGCGACATCGGCCACGGCGCGCTCGCCGAGCGGGCGCTCGTGGCGACGATCCCGAGCCAGGAGGACTTCCCGTACGTGATCCGCGTCGTCTCCGACACCCTGGAGTCGAACGGCTCGTCCTCGATGGGCTCGGTCTGCGCGTCCTCGATGGCCCTGCAGGCCGCGGGCGTGCCGGTCTCGGCACCGGTCGCCGGCGTCGCGATGGGCCTGATCAAGGAGGGCGACGACTACGTGGTCCTCACGGACATCGCCGGCGTCGAGGATCACCTCGGCGACATGGACTTCAAGGTCGCCGGCAGCGAGGAGGGGATCACCGCCCTCCAGATGGACATCAAGATCACCGGCGTCACCTTCGACATCCTCGGTGACGCGCTCGAGCAGGCGCTCGCCGGCCGCAAGTTCATCCTCGGCAAGATGGCCGAGTCGATCGACGGCCCGCGCGACACGCTCTCGAAGTACGCGCCGCGGATCGAGTCGATCCAGATCGACCCCGAGAAGATCGGGGCCGTCATCGGCAAGGGCGGCGAGACGATCCGCGGGCTCCAGGAGGAGTTCGAGGCCGACATCGACATCCAGGACGACGGCACCGTCCGCGTCTACGCGGCGAACGGCACCCTCGTCGAGGCCTGCATCGCCCGCATCGAGGCGATGACCAAGGACGCCGAGGTCGGCGACCGGTTCAAGGGCAAGGTCGTGAAGACGACCACCTTCGGCGCCTTCGTCGAGATCGTCAAGGGCACCGACGGCCTGCTTCACATCTCCAACGTAAAGCCCGGCGAGCGGGTCGAGACGGTCGACGACGTCCTCAGCCAGGGCGACGAGATCGACGTCACCGTGGTCGAGGTCGACCGTGAGCGCGGCCGGATCGGCCTGCGCCTGTCGGAGGATCCCGACGTCGCGGGCAAGAGCGCCGAGGAGCTGACCGCGGTCGGCACCGGCGATCCCGGCCCGCGCCGGCGCGACGGCGGCGGTGGCCGAGGCGGCGACCGCGGCGGACGCGGCGGCCGTGACCGCGGTGGCCGGGGTGGCGACCGCGGTGGCCGCGGCGGCGGCGACAGGCGCCGGCGCCGCTTCGAGGACTAACGCCGGGCGTGGCGCCCGCCGAGGAGGACACGCCGCTTCCCGAAGGGGTCGAGCGCACCGAGCTCGACGGCGGCGTCCGGGTCGTCACGGAGTCGATGCCCTGGGTGCGCTCGGTCGCGCTCGGGCTCTGGGTCCGGACCGGCTCACGTGACGAGCACCCCGGGCAGGCCGGGGTCTCGCACTTCCTCGAGCACCTCCTGTTCAAGGGCACCGAGCGGTACTCCGCGATCGAGATCTCCGAGCTCTTCGACGGGCTCGGCGCCTCGACCAACGCGGCGACGTCGAAGGAGTCGACGCACCTCTACGCGCGCCTGCTCGACGTCCACACCGAGGAGGCGCTCGACCTGCTCGCCGAGATGCTGCTCGGCCCGACCTACCCGGAGGTCGACTCGGAGCGCCAGGTCGTGCTCGAGGAGATCGCGATGTACGAGGACGAGCCCCAGGACCGGGTCCACGACGTCCTCGCCGACGCGGTCTTCGGGGACCACCCGCTCGGGCGGCGGGTGATCGGCGAAGCCGACGTGATCGCCTCGATCCCGGTCCCCAAGATCGCCGAGTACCACGCCGAGCGCTACGTCGGAAGGAACATCGTCGTCTCCGCCGCCGGGCACGTCGACCACGAGCAGGTCGTCGAACTCGCCCGCAAGCACGTCGCGGCGCCCCGCGGCGCGGCGAGCGCGAACGGCGCCGGCGAGCAGGCCGGCGCCGAGCGCGCCCCGCGGGTCTGCTTCTACGAGAAGAAGACCGAGCAGTACCACGTCTGCCTCGGTGCGCCCGGGATCCGGCGCGGCGACGATCGCCGCTTCGCGCTCGGGATCGCCAACGCCGTGCTCGGCGGCTCGACCTCCTCTCGGCTCTTCCGCGAGGTGCGCGAGAAGCGCGGCCTCGCCTACGCGGTCGGCTCCTACTCGGACGAGTACATCGACAACGGCCTGGTCGCCACCTACGTCGGCACCCGCGAGGAGAACGTCGCCGAGGCGCTCGACGTGATCGGGACGGAGCTCGCCTCGGTCGCGAGCGCGGGGGTCAGCGACGAGGAGCTCGTGCGCGCCAAGGAGCACATCAAGGGCCGGATGGTCCTCGGCCTTGAGTCGAGCTCGGCTCGCATGTCGCGGATCGCGCGCGCGACGATGTACGAGGTGCCGCTCCTCTCCCTCGACGAGCTGCTCGCCCGCGTCGACTCCGTCGATGGCGACGAGGTGGCCGCGATCGCCGCCGAGCTCTACGACCCGAGCCGCTTCTCCGCGGCGGCAGTCGGCACCGACGAAGACCTCTTCCGCAAGGCCCTCGAGCCGGTCAGCCCGGCGCTCGCGGCCTAGTCCGGCGCCGCGGTTCCCTCAGGCCGCAGCGACGACGCCGATCAGCCGGCCCTCGGGGTCGGTGAACTGCCCCAGGGTGGGGCCGCCCGGGACCTCGTCGGGTCCCATCACCCGGGTGCCGCCGAGGCGCTCCGCCTGCGCCAGCGCCGCCTCGACGTCGGGGACCTCGACGTAGAAGGTGACGTGCCCCTCGTAGCCCTCGGGCCCGCTGCCGACGCCGCCGCCGATCCCGATCCCCGCCGGGTTCAGGTTCTGCTCGCGGTCGACGATCCCGTATCCCATCGGGTTGTCGGCGTTGATCTCCCATTCGAAGAGGCCGGAGTAGAACGCGTGCAGCTTCTCCGCGTCCTGACCGATGACCTCGAAATGAACGACCGGCTGGCCCATGCTGATCCTCCTCGCGCCGCGTTCGGTTCTCCGGCATAGACTCTCGCACTCGTGATCCGGGTCGCGGTCTCAGGAGCGTCGGGGCGCATGGGCGCGACCGTCTGCGGCGCCGTCGAGGGCGCCGACGACATGGAGCTCACCGGCCGCGCCGATCCCGAGCTCGGCACGGCGCTGACGGATGTCCTGGACGAGGCCGAGGTCGTCGTCGACTTCACGACGCCCGCGGCCGCGCCCGGCAACGTCGCGGAGTGCCTCCGCGCCGGCGTCCACTGCGTGCTCGGCACGACCGGCTTCGACCTGGACGCGCTGCGCGGGGCCGCCGAGTCGGCGTCGGAGGGAGGGGCGCGCTGCTTCGCCGCCCCGAACTTCGCGATCGGGGCGGTGCTGATGATGGAGGCGGCCAAGCTCGCCGCGCCGCACATGCCGGAGGTCGAGATCGTCGAGCTCCACCACGATCGCAAGCTCGACGCGCCGTCGGGGACGGCGGCGCGCACGGCCGACCTGATCCGCGCGGCCGGCGGGAACGTCCACGAGCCGATCCACTCGGTCCGGTTGCCGGGGTTCGTGGCGCATCAAGAGGTGATCTTCGGCGGGCAAGGGCAGACGCTCTCGATCCGCCATGACTCGATCGACCGCAGCTCGTTCATGCCCGGCGTCCTGCTCGCGGTCCGCCGCGTCGGCGGGCTCGCCGAGCCGTTCACGGTCGGCCTCGAGACGCTCCTCTTCGACCGGGGCGGGGGCGCTTGACCGACGAGCTCGCGGCGCTCGATGCGACCGCGCAGGCGGAGCTCGTCCGCACCGGCGAGGCGAGTCCCGCCGAGCTGGTCGACGCCGCGATCGCGCGAATCGAGGCGATCGACCCCCGGCTGAACGCGGTCATCCACACGTTCTTCGACCGGGCCCGCGATGAGGCCGCCGGAGAGCTCCCGGACGGCCCGTTCCGCGGCGTCCCGTTCCTGCTCAAGGACCTCGGGATGTCGTTCGCCGGCGAGCCGCTTCACATGGGCATGCGGGTGCTGAAGGACGCCGATTTCCGCGCGCCCGTCGACGCCACCCTCGCCCTGCGCTTCCGCGCCGCCGGCCTCGTCACCGTCGGCAAGACCAACACGCCCGAGCTGGGGATCGTGCCGACGACCGAGCCGGTCGCCTACGGGCCGACCCGCAACCCGTGGGACCCCGCCCGTTCCGCGGGCGGCTCGAGCGGGGGCTCCGCGGCGGCGGTCGCCGCCGGGCTCGTGCCCTTCGCGCACGCCTCCGACGGCGGCGGCTCGATCCGCATCCCCGCTAGCCACAACGGCCTCCTGGGCCTGAAGACGACCCGCGCCCGCACCACCGCGGGCCCGCTCGCCGGCGACTTCGCCTCGGGGCTCTCGGAGCACTTCGCCATCACCCGCTCCGTGCGCGACGCGGCGGCTCTGCTCGATGCGGTCCACGGCCCCTCGCCGGGCGACCCCTACGCGGCCCCGCCCGTGGCCAGGCCCTATGTCGAGGAGCTCGACGCCGATCCGGGCAAGCTCAGGGTCGGGTTGCTGACCGGCTCCGCCACGGCGGCCGATCCGGACCCCGACGCGATCGAGGCCGTGACCGAGGCCGCCGAGCTGCTCGGCGAGCTCGGCCACTCGGTCGAGGAGCTCGACCTCGGCGCGATGGGGATCACCGGCGACCTTCCGGGCTCGTTCATCAAGCGCTGGGCGGCCGGGATGTCGCAGACCGTCCGCCTGGTCGGGCGCGTGGTCGGCCGCCCGCTCACCGCCGAGGACGTCGAGCCGCTCACCTGGGGGCTCGCCCGCAGCGGGGAGGAGCTGAGCGGCGCGGACTATCTCGAGGCCGTCGGCCTGCACCAGCTCGGCGGCCGCGCCGTCGGCGCCCTCTTCGCCGGCGGACTGGACCTGATCCTCACGCCGACCGTCGGCGAGAAGCCGCCGCCCCTCGGGAGCTTCGACGACACGGGCCCCGACCCGTTCGCCGCGCTCAAGCGTGCCGAGAAGCCGGCGATGTTCACCAGCATCTTCAACGCGCTCGGGCTCCCCGCGATCTCGGTCCCGCTGCACTGGACGGAGGACGGGCTTCCGCTCGGCACCCAGCTCGGCGCCGCGGCCGGGGGGGAGGACCTGCTGATCCGCGTCGCCGCCCAGCTCGAACGGGCGCGGCCGTGGGCCGATCGCCGCCCGGAGGTGTTCTCGGGCTGATGCGCTTCGACGTGATCACGCTCACCCTCCAGGAGGAGTCCGCGCGCTGAGCGCCGCCCCCGGGCGGTACCCTGCGCCTCGATGAGCCCTTCGAGCATCCGTGGCGTGATCACCGCGATGATCACGCCGTTCGCCGAGGACGGGAGCGTCGACCTCGACGCCGCGCGACAGCTTGCCCGCTACCTGGTCGAGCACGGCTCACACGGCGTCGTCGTCGCCGGCACCACCGGCGAGAACCCGACGCTCTCCGACGACGAGCAGCTCGAGCTGCTGCGCACGGTGAAGGACGAGATCGGAGCCGCCGCGACGGTGATCGCGGGCACCGGCACGAACGACACCCGCCACTCGGTCCACCTGACGGAGGCCTCGGCCGAGGCCGGCGCGGACGCCTGCCTCGTCGTCACGCCGTACTACAACAAGCCGAGCCCGGCCGGCCTCCGGGCCCACTTCGCCGCCGTCGCCGCCGCCACCGACCGGCCGATCGTGCTCTACAACATCCCCTCGCGCTGCGTGATCAACATGCCGCCGGAGCTGCTCGCCGAGATCGCGGCCGAGAACGACAACGTCGTCGCCGTCAAGCAGGCCAACAACGACGAGCTCGGGCCGATCGAGGGGCTCGACGTCCTCGCCGGCAACGACGAGATCTTCCTGCGCACCCTCGAGGTGGGCGGCACCGGCGGCATCCTCGTCTCCTCGCACGTCGTCGGCGACGAGATGCGCGCGGTCTACGACGCCTTCGAGGCGGGCGACCTCGACCGCGCCCGTGAGCTCCAGCAGGGCCTCGCGCCGGTCTACGAGGCGATGACCGTGACCTCGAACCCGACCCCGGTGAAGACCGCCCTCGAGCTGATGGGCGTGGCCTCGGCGCGGGTCAGGCTGCCGATGGTCGAGGCCGACGAGGAGCAGCGGGCCGCGGTCCGCGCCGCGCTCGAGGCGCACGGGACGCTCGCCGCCGCGTGAGCGGTACGACTCGGATCCTCCCCCTGGGCGGCCTCGGGGAGATCGGCAAGAACATGACGGTGGTCGAGCGCGACGGCCGGATCGTGATCGTCGACACCGGGCTGATGTTCCCGACGACCGAGATGCTCGGGATCGACCTCGTCCTGCCCGACTTCTCCTACCTGCGTGAGCGCGCCGACGACATCGAGGCGATCGTGCTCACCCACGGCCACGAGGACCACGTCGGCGCCCTGCCCTACGTCCTGCGCGAGATCGGCATGCCGCCCGTGATCTACGGCGGCCGGCTCACGGTCGGCCTGGTGCGCTCGAAGCTCGAGGAGCACAAGCTCCGCGACGTTCCGATCGAGGTGCTCGATGCGGGCGAGCGGGCTCCGGCGGGCCCGTTCGAGCTCGAGCTGGTCCACATGGCGCACTCGATCCCCGACTCGCGGGCGGTGGCGCTCCACGCCGAGGAGGGCGCGATCCTGATCACCGGCGACTACAAGTTCGACCAGACCCCGGTCGACGGCATCCCGACCGACGTCTCGCGGCTCGCCGAGCTGGGCCGCGAGGGCGTCCTCTGCCTCTGCGGCGACTCGACCAACGCCGACCGGGCCGGGGTCGCCCCCTCGGAGCGGAGCGTCGGCCCGGCGCTGCTCGAGGTCTTCAACCGCTGCGAGGGCCGGATCGTCGTCACCTCGTTCGCCTCGAACGTGCACCGGGTGCAGCAGGTGATCGACGCCGCCGTCCAGCTCGACCGGCGGGTCGCGCTCGTCGGCCGCTCGATGCGCAAGAACTTCAACATCGCCTCCAACCTCGGCGTCGCCGCCGCGCCGAGCGGGCTCCTCATCAACCCGAAGGAGATCGAGGACTTCCCCGACCACAAGGTGATCGCGATCTCGACCGGCAGCCAGGGCGAGCCGCTCTCGGCGCTGCGGCGGATGGCGCAGGGGGAGCACCGCGACATCGAGCTGCACTCGGGCGACACCGTGATCTTCTCGGCCACGCCGATCCCGGGCAACGAGCGCTCGGTGAACGAGACGGTCGACCGGATCTTCCAGATCGGGGCCCAGGTGATCACCGCCCGCGACGCGCCGATCCACGCCTCCGGCCACGGCTGGCAGGAGGAGCTGAAGCTGATGCTCAACCTGACCAAGCCGCGCTTCGTGATGCCGTTCCACGGCGACCACAAGCGGCTGCGGCTGCACTCCGAGCTCGCCGAGTCGGTGGGCGTCGATCCCGACCGCATCTTCCGCGGCCGCAACGGCCTGCCGCTCGAGATCGACGGCTCCGATGCCGCCTTCGGCGAGGACGAGCACGCCGGGATGATGTTCGTCGACGGCGTCGACATCGGTGAGCCCGACGACGTCGCCTTGCGCGACCGCCGGATGCTCTCCGCGGACGGGATCTTCATCATCGTCGTGACCGTCTCCTCCGACGACGGCTCCTCGGTCGCGGCCCCCGAGGTGATCTTTCGCGGCGTCCCCTTCGTCGAGGAGGCCGACGGCCTCGTCGAGGATCTGCGCGAGGTGGTCGAGGACTCCCTGGACGAGTCTTCGCGCAGGGGCGTCACCGAGGTCGCGCTGCTCCAGGAGGACCTGCACGACGCCGTCGCCGAGTTCGTCTACGACCGCCTGAAGCGCCGGCCGATGGTGCTGCCGGTGGTTGTCGAGGTCTGACGGATCGGATAGCTTCTCCGCGCCAGCTGCACCCAACCGAACAACGAAAGGCAGGGGAAATGGCAGCAAGGACACGCCTAGTAGCGGGGATCGCCGCTTCGCTCGCCCTCGCGGCGGGAGTTGCCGCGTGCGGGTCGGACGACGAGGACTCGACCTCGGCGAGCGACGAGACGACCGAGACCGCCTCGGCCGAGGAGGTGACGGTCACCACCGGGGACACCGAGGGCGGCTACACCTGGGAGGTCGAGCCCACGCCGACCACCGAGACGAAGGAGGTCACCTTCGTCAACGACAGCGATGCTGAGCACGGCCTCATCTTCGCGAAGCTCAACGAGGGCTACACCCTCGAGGAGGCGTACGAGCTGGAGGGCCGCAAGGGCTCGACCGTGCCGTACGTCGAGGGCGGGGCGAAGCCCGGGACCACGGAGACCTTCGAGGTCGAGAACCCCGTGGAGCCGGGCAAGTACGTCCTGCTCTGCCCGATCCCCGGGCACTACCAGCAGGGTCAGCTCGAAGAGGGCGAGATCTCCTGAGCCTGGAGTAGGGGAGGGGCCGGGGGGCTGGGACTACGCCAGCCCCTCGGCCTCGTACTCGCGGAGGAAGCCCTCGAAGAGGCGCTTGTGGCCCTCCTCGTCGCGGAGGATCGCGATCACCATGTCGTTGGTCACCGGGTCGACGGGGTCGGTGAACTCGACGATCTGGTTGTAGAAGTCGATCGCGCCTCCCTCCGCCTCGATCACGCCGCGGATCACGCTGACGATGTCGGTCTGGTGCTCGGGCGGCTGCAGGTAGGACTGCTCGGCGGAGAACTCGAGCGAGCCGGGGACCACGCCCCAGAGCTCCTTGATCCGCTGGGCGAACTGCGTCGCGTGGCCGAGCTCCTCCTGGATGTCGGCCTCCAGGGACTCCTTGATCTCCTGGGCCCGGACGCCGTCCGGGTTGACCGAGTTGGCGATGTAGCTCATCACCGTCTCGACCTCCATCCAGTAGGCCCGCTTCAGCATCTCGATGATCTGCTCGCGCTTCTCCGTGTTCTCGTCGGAGAGGATGCCGCGCGTGGTGGTGCCTTCCAAGGCTTCCTCCTCAGTTGCTCGTGGTGGTCGGTTGCGGATTCTCCGGTCTCATCCGTGGGTTCCTACCCGTCCCGCCTCCGCGGCCAAACTCTCGCCGAGGGGCAGGTCGATCTCGAACCTGGCCCCGCCGGCGTCGGACGTTCCGGCGATGACCGAGCCGCCGTGCGAGGTCGCCACCGCCCGCACGATCGCGAGCCCGAGGCCCGTGCCGCCGCCGGGATCCCGGTCCGCCGGGCCTGAGCCGCGGACGAAGCGCTCGAACACCTGCTGGCCGAGGCCCTCCGGGAGGCCGGGACCGTCGTCGGAGACGACCAGCCGCGCCCGCTCGCCCGCCGCCTCGGCGCGGATCTCGATGCGGCTCCCGTCGGGCGTGTGGCGGACGGCGTTGTCGAGGAGGTTGGAGATCATCCGGTGAAGCTCGTCGGGGTTGCCCGTCACGACGACCTCACCTGGCGCCCGCAGGTCGATCTCGCGGTCGCCGGCGAGCGGGCGGAGCTCCTCGGCCGCGTTGGCGGCGAGCTCGGCCAGGTTGCAGTCGCGGCGCGGTGCCGTGCGGCCGGCGTCGGCGCGGGCGAGCAGCAGCAGGTCGGAGACGAGCCGGCTCATCCGCTTCGAGGAGCGCAACGCCGAGTTGACGGTTGCAGCGTCCTCGTCGTCTTCCAGCGTGTCGCGCTGGCGCTCGAGGGAGGCCTCGAGCAACTCGAGGTTGGCGAGGATGCTCGTCAGGGGGGTCCGCAGCTCGTGCGAGGCGTCGGCGACGAAGTCACGCTGGGCCTGCATCATCTGCTCGCGTTCGGCGCGCGAGGCCTCCAGGCCCTCGAGCATCTCCTCGAGCGTCTTCGCGAGCTCGGCGACCTCGTCGCCGGTGTCGGGCTGGGGCATGCGGCGGGAGGGGTCGCGGGTGGCGGCGATCTCACGCGCGCTGGCGGTCAGGTCGGAGATCGGTCGCATCGCCCGTCCGGCGACCACGAAGCCCGCGAGGGCGGCGAGCGCGGTGCCGGCGATCACGCCGGTGGCGAGGAAGAACCACAGCCGGGAGATCGTCGCGTCGAGCTCCTCGGTGTCCCGGGCGTACTGGACGAAGCGCTGGGGCTCGCCGATCGCGCTCGTGATCACCGGCGCCGTCGCCACCGCCAGGTTGCCCGCCTCCACGATCCCCGGCTCCGGCGGGCCGAGCGGCGGGTTGCCCCCCGGCCCGACCTCGACCTCGCCGCCGGGCCCGAGGATCCGGATCACGGCGGCGTCGGCCATGGCCATCTGCTCGAGGTCCGCGCCGTGGAGCTGCAGCGCGCCGCCGGTCGCGCTCTCGATCTCGATCTGGGTGGCGATCTGCCCGGCGGAGTACCTGAGCTCCTCGTTGAAGTCGTCCTGGATCCGGTCCTGGGCGAGGCGGCCGATGATCACGGCGAAGACGACGAGGATCGCCATCGTGAGCCCGGCCGAGACCGCGGCCAGCCGCCATCGCAGCGGCCAGCCCCTCGGGTTCCGCGCCAGTCGCTCGGCGCGCTTGGGCATCAGGTCACGGGATCGAGCATCTAAGCCTTGATTACGTATCCGGCGCCGCGCTTGGTGTGCAGGATGCGGTCCTCGCCGCCCTCCTCGAGCTTGCGGCGAAGGTTCGAGATGAAGACGTCGATCGTGTTCGTCATCGACAGCGGGTCGTAGCCCCAGACCTCCTCGAGGAGGCGCTCGCGGGAGACGACCAGCTTCTGGTTTCGCATCAGATACTCGAGCAGCTCGAACTCCCGGTTCGTGAGCTCGATCTCGCGGTCGCCGCGGACGACCTCGCGGGAGTCCGGGTTGAGGCGGAGATCCCCGACCGCCAGCGAGGCGGTCCCGCGCGGGGGCCGGCGGCGCATCAGCGCCCGGGTGCGGGCGAGCAGCTCGGAGAGCTCGAAAGGCTTGACGAGGTAGTCGTCGGCGCCGGAGTCGAGGCCCTCGACGCGGTCCTCGACCTCGGCGCGGGCGGTCAGGATCAGGATCGGCACGTCGGACTCGGCGCGCAGCCGCTTCGAGACTTCGACCCCGTCGAGGCGGGGGAGGCCGAGGTCGAGGATCACCAGGTCGGGCACGAACTCCTCGGCCTGCGCCAGGGCCTCGACGCCGTCGGCCGCCGAGCGCACCTCGTGGCCCTCCTGGCGCAGGGCGCGCCGGACGACGTCGGCGATCGCCTCGTCGTCCTCGACGACGAGGACCCGCCCGCTGGCTCCGTTATCGCTGGACATCTGTCGGATGGTAGGACGGAAAACCCCGTCGGATCGGCGATATTTAGCTGCCGTTCAGACGTGGTCAGGTGGCGGCGACGGGCGGGGAGCTCGGCCACATGCCCGGGCGCTCGAAGAGGCCAACCGGTCCCAGCAACCGAGCGAGGCGGACAGGCCGACCTGCCACCCGAGGGGTCTGACCCCAAAGGGACAGGCCGACCTGCCACCCGAGGGGTCTGACCCCAAAGGGACAGGTCGGCAGGGGACCGGCCGGGCGCGTCGAAGACGCGAGCGAGGATGGCAAGCACACGCAAGCGCCCAGCGAAGGGGCGCGGGAAGCCCACTCGCACGCGCGCCGGGCGGGAGGAGCTCGACCGCGCCCGCGACGCCGTTCGCCGCGGCACCGGCCGCCTGGAGCAGCGCCACTACGACGTAATCGGCCTCGCGCTGGTCGCCGCCGCGCTCTACCTCGGCTTCGTGCTCTACCTGGACTCCGACGGCGGCCGCGTCGGCGAGGCGCTCACGGTCGGCATCGGCTGGACCGCGGGCGCCGCCGGATACGCCTTCCCGATCCTGCTCGCGGGCGCCGGGCTGGCCCTGATCGTGCGCCCGTTCCTGCCCTCGCCGGGCGCGCTCAACGCCGGCGCCGGCTTCATCGTCTGCGGCCTCCTGCTCGCCTTCGCGGCGCAGACCGCCGGCCTCGGCCCCGAGCGGCCGGTCCGCCACGAGTACTTCGACCCGAATTACTTCGAGGAGCACGGCGGCGCCTTCGGCGAGGCGCTCTACTGGTCGGCCTCGACCCTCTTCCAGGACCTGGGCGCGCACATCATCGCCGTCCTCTTCGTCGTCGCCGGGCTCCTGCTCGCCACGGGCGGCTCGATCGCCGGCGGGCTGCGCGGGGCCGGCCGCTTCGCGCGCACGGCGGGCGCGACCGCGTGGGAGTTCGCGGGCGCCACGCGCGAGCTGTCGCGCGAGACACGCGACTTCCGCCGCCGGCGCGACGAGGCATGGGGCCCCGACGAGCCCGACGACACCGAGATCGCGATCACCCGCGCCGCCCAGACCGAGGCCCTGGAGACCCAGGCGCTCGCCGCCGCCGACGAGGACCCCGCCGAGATCGACCTGTTCGCCGCGGAGGACGAGCCCGACGAGGCCGCGGACGGCGAGGAGCGGGGCGGGTTCGCCGACACCGGCTCCGAGCGGCTCGCCGAGATCCCCGAGGACGACGAGGCCGAGGTCACCCTCGACGACGAGCCGCCCGAGGAGATCCCCGCGCCCGATACCGGCCTCACGCCGATGGGGAAGAAGCGCTCCGCGGTCACCGAGTCCGAGGAGATCGACTACAAGGCGCCGCCCGCGAAGCTGCTCGAGCGCGGGAAGGCAAGCGACAAGGGCCCCGACACCCGCGACCGCGAGGCGACCAGCAAGGCGCTGCTCGAGGCGCTCGGTCACTTCGGCGTCGACGCGAAGCTGGTCGGCGTCGTCTCGGGCCCGCACGTGAGCCGCTACGAGCTGCAGCTGGCGCCGGGCACCAAGGTCGGGAAGGTCGCCCAGCTCAAGGACGACCTGGCCTACGCGCTCGCCTCGACCGATATCCGCATCCTCGCCCCGATCCCCGGCAAGCGCGCGGTGGGCGTCGAGGTGCCGAACGCGCGCCGCCGCCTGGTCCGCCTCGGCGACATCTACAAGGGCCGCCCGAAGGGCTCCTCGCCGATGGTCGGCTGGCTCGGCAAGGACGTCTCCGGCCAGTCGATCGCCTGCGACGTCGCGATGATGCCCCACCTCCTGGTCGCCGGCACCACGGGCTCGGGCAAGTCGGGCTGCGTGAACGCGATCCTGACCTCGATCCTGATGTCGTCCTCGCCGAACGAGGTGAGGATGGTCCTCGTGGACCCGAAGCGCGTCGAGCTCAACCACTACGACTCGATCCCGCACCTGCTCACGCCGGTCGTGACCTCGCCGCGGATGGCGGCGAACGTGCTCGCCAACCTGATCGGGGAGATGGAGAGCCGCTACGGGATCATGGGCGAGGCGCGGGCCCGCAACCTGGTCGAGCTGAACCGGATCCGCAAGCGCAAGGGCGAGGCGCCACTGCCCTACATCCTCTGCATCATCGACGAGCTCGCCGACCTGATGATGGTCGCGCCGGCCGAGGTCGAGGACGCGATCATCCGCCTCGCCCAGAAGTCGCGCGCGGTCGGCATCCACCTGATCCTGGCGACGCAGCGCCCCTCGACCGACATCATCACCGGCACGATCAAGGTCAACATCCCGGCCCGGATCGCGTTCGCCGTCGCCTCCCAGGTCGACTCGCGGGTGATCCTCGACCAGGGCGGGGCGGAGAGCCTCCTCGGCCAGGGCGACATGCTCTTCCGTGGCGCCGGCACCTCGAAGATGGCGCGGATCCAGGGGGCATTCGTGACCGAGGACGAGATCGCCCGCGTCACCAAGCACTGGTCCCGGCAGGGCGAGCCCGACTTCGACGCGGAGCTCCTCGAGGCGAAGGCCGAGCCCTCGGAGGAGGCCGCCGACGGCGACTTCTCGCCCGACCAGGACGACCTGCTCGAGGACGCGGTCCGGATCGTCGTCGAGACCGACACCGCCTCGGTCTCGATGATCCAGCGGCGCCTGCGCGTCGGCTACACCCGCGCCGGGCGCCTGATCGACATGCTCGAGCGCCGCGGCGTGATCTCGGGATACGAGGGCTCCAAGCCGCGCCAGGTGCTGATCTCCGCCGCGGACATCCCGCGGGTGCTCGGCGGCTCCGAGCCGGCCCCCGAAACCGAGCCCGAGCCCGCCGCCCCGATCGCCGAATAGCGACAATAGGCCGCTCATGGCTTCTGAGTCCGGCGGACCACTGCGGATCGGCAACGCCCTCAAGGAGGCGCGAACGCGCGCGGGGCTCGACATCCGCACGGTCGAGGAGCGGACCAAGATCCGCACCCGCTACCTGCGAGCGCTGGAGAGCGAGGAGTGGTCGACGCTCCCGGGCCACGCCTACGTCAAGGGCTTCCTGCGCACCTACGCGAACCTGCTCGGGCTCGACGCCGACGCCCTGGTCGACGAGTACCGGCGGACGGTCGAAGGCCCGCAGGCGAGCCCCGTGCCGCTCGGCGAGGGCGTGCTGGAGACCCGCCGGCGGCTGCGCGAGCCCGGCATGCCGGGGGGCGGGTCGCGCCGGGGCTGGATCATCGGCGGGCTCGTGCTGGTGATCGTCGCGGTCCTGCTGGTCCTCGGGCTCACCTCGAACGACGGCGACGGCGGCGAGAAGGAGGGCAAGGGGGACCGCAAGGAGCGCCGGCAGGACGACAAGGGCAAGGGTGACGGCGAGGACGGCAAGGGCGCCAAGGCGAAGCCGAAGCCGGCGCCCGAGCAGAATGCGAAGACCGTGTCGATGCGCCTGGTCGCCAACACCGACGGCCTGCAGATCTGCCTGCTCGCCGCCGACAGCAAGCAGCCGCTGATCGACGGGGTCTTCGGCAGCGCCGGCAGCGAGGACACCTTCGAGGGCAAGCGCTTCCAGCTCCGCTTCCCGGCCGGGTACGACCGCAGCCAGTTCGACCTCTTCGTCGGCGGCAAGAAGGCCAGGGTGAGCGAGGAGCAGGGTCCGGCGGCGTTCGCGATCGAGCCGCCGGCGAACGTCCGGCCGCTCGACCCGCCCGGGACCGACTGCCCGTGAGCGTGGGCGCGCGCGCCGGCGTCGTCGTCACCGGCACCGAGGTCCTGACCGGCCGGATCACCGACCGCAACGGGCCCTGGATCTCCGAGCGCCTCGGTGAGGCCGGGGTCGAGGTCTCCCAGATCATCGTCGTCGGCGACCGCCCGGCGGACCTCGAGGCCGCCTTGCGGTTCCTCGAGCGCGACGGCGTGGACTTGATCGTCACGAGCGGCGGGCTCGGCCCGACCGCCGACGACCTCACCGCGGAGATCGTCGCCAGGTTCGCCGACCGCGAGATGGTCCTCGACGAGGAGATGGAGAAGCGGATCCACGCGATCCTCGAGGGCTTCGCGAGGCGGATGAAGTTCGATCCCGACGCCCTCCGCGACGCCAATCGCAAGCAGGCCATGGTGCCGGTGGGCGCGATCGCGATCGACCCCGCCGGGACCGCGCCGGGCCTCGTCGTCCCGGCCCGCGACGTCGTCGTGATCGTCCTGCCCGGCCCGCCGCGGGAGCTGCAGGCGATGTGGGAGGCGGCGCTCGCCACGGTGCCCGCACGCGCGGTCCTCGATCGCACCGAGCCGTTCGTCGAGACCACGGTGCGGATGTTCGGCATCCCCGAGTCCTCGCTGGCCCAGACGCTGCGCGAAGTGGAGGCGGAAATCGACCTCTCGCCGCTCGAGATCACGACCTGCCTGCGCCGGGCCGAGATCGTCGTCGACGTCCGCCGCCGCGAGGCCGACGAGGAGCTCTACGTGTCCTTGCTCGAGCGCCTGCGCGAGGCTCACGGCCCGTTCCTCTTCTCCGAGGACGGCTCCACCCTCGACGAGCAGCTGGCCGACCTGCTCGCCGGCCGCACGATCGGCCTCGCCGAGTCCTGTACGGCCGGCCTCCTCGCCGCCCGCCTCACCGACCCCCCCGGGGCGTCCGCCTACGTGAAGGGCGGGGTCGTCGCGTACTCGAACGAGGCCAAGGTCGACCTGCTCGGCGTGCCGGACGAGATGATCGCGAAACACGGCGCGGTCTCGCCGGAGGTCGCCGAGGCGATGGCGGACGGCGCGATCCGGCGCTTCGGCGCGGAGCTCGGGGTCGGGATCACCGGCATCGCCGGGCCCGACGGCGGCACCGAGGAGAAGCCGGTCGGGTACGTCTGCGTCTGCGTGAAGGACGCCTCGGGCCGCGTGCTCGCGCGCGACCCGGTCCTGCCGGGCAGCCGCACCGACATCCGCGACCGCTCGGTCACCGTCGCGATGCACATGCTGAGGCGGCTCCTGCGCGGCGAGGACCTGCCGTTGTGAGCGCTCCCGGCGTCGAGCCGTTCGAGCCGGCGGTGGACGACGAGGTCGTCGCCGACCTGCGCGCGCGGCTCGGCCGGACGCGGTGGCCGGACCAGCCCGGCGGCATCGGCTGGGAGCTCGGGGTCGACCTCGGCTACCTGCGCGCGCTCTGCGAGCATTGGGCCGCCGGCTACGACTTCGGCCGGCTCGGCCGCGCGCTCGGCGGGTACGAGAACGGCCGCTGGAACGGCGTCCACTTCGCGCGGGCGATCGGCGAGGGCGGGGGAGGGAGGCTTCCGATCATGCTCGTCCACGGCTGGCCCGGGGGCGTGATCGAGTTCACCAAGCTGATCCCGCTACTGACCGCGGCCGGGCACGACGTGATCGCGCCCTCGCTTCCCGGCTACGGCTACTCGGACGAGCTCGACCCGCCCCCGAACGCGGCCCGCGTCGCGGCGCTCCTCGGCGACCTGATGGCGGAGCTCGGCTACGAGCGCTACGCCCTCCAGGGCGGCGACTGGGGCTCGCCGATCACCTTCCAGCTCGCGTTCCAGCGCCCCGAGCGGGTCGCGGCGCTCCACCTGAACGCGGTCTCGGTCTTGCCTGCCCCTGCCGACCTCTCCGACCCGCCGCTTTCCGAGGCCGAGCAGCGGTTCGTCGAGACCGGCCTCGGCTGGCGCGCGACGCAGGGCTATCACCTGCTGCTCCAGGGCGCTGCACCCGACGCGGTCTCGGCCGCCTTCACCGACTCTCCGGCCGGCCTCGCCGGCTGGCTCGTCGAGAAGTACCGCAAGTGGTCCGATTGCGACGGCGATGTCGAGACCCGCTTCTCGAAGGACGAGCTCTGCGACTTCCTCACCCTCTACTGGGCGACCGGCACGATCGCCTCCTCGATGCGCCTCTACTGGGGCGAGGCGCGCGACCGCTCCCGCCTCCCGGCCGGCGAGAAGGTCACCGTCCCCGCGGGCGCCGCCGACTTCCCGGCCGAGATCGTCCGCGCCCCCCGCGACTGGGCCGAGCGTCAGCTTGCCGACCTCCGCCGCTTCACCGAGATGCCGCGCGGCGGCCACTTCGCCGCCTTCGAGGAGCCCGAGCTGCTCGCGGACGACGTGCTGGCGCTGCTCGAATCGCTGCGGTAAGCGGCCGAGAACCAGGATCAGCCGGTCGCGCAGGCCGTTGCCGCCGAGCTGAATGCCCGGGTGTCCTTCGTCGCCTCGACGGGAAGCAGGCTGGACCCGCCGAAGATCCAGACGACGTTGGCCGCGGAATCGGCGATGAAGTCTCCCGGGACGTCGTCGAGGAGCGTTTCCGGTGGCGAGTCGAGGAACAAGATCAGTGCCTGCGGGGCGGGGTTGTTGAGGATCGGGCTCTTCGCGCGGTAGCGAACCTCGACGTTCGTGGCGACGAGCACCTGGGTTGCCTCGTCGCGGAGGCTCTCGGCCTCGGAGCTGTGACCCTCGGCATCCGTGAAGAAGTCGTCGCCCGACCGCACCTTGAACTTGCCCTTGTTCATGCAGCGCTCGAACGCGGTCGCGTCGACCGTGGCCACCTCCGACTCGCTGCCGGAACCGTCGCCGTCCTCGTCACCGTCGCCACAACCCAGAAGCGCCGCGGAGGCGATCCCGGCGAGGATCACTCCGCGGATCGGGCTCATCAGCGCCGAGCGCCGGTTCATCGACGCGACCCTATCGCCCGTCCGCCGCCCGCAGGGGATGACCGGTAGCCTCGCCCGCGATGAAGACCGTGCGAGTCGAGAGGTCGATCGCCGCGCCCGCCGGCGAGGTCTTCGAGCTGCTCACCGACCACGCCGGCTACGCCAGCTTCCGCGGCGTCCGCAGCGCCGAGCTCGTCCGCGAAGGCACGCCCGACCCGAACGGCGCCGGGGCGATGCGCCGCGTCGCGGTCGGGCCGATCCGCTTCGACGAGGAGATCACCGCGTTCGACCGGCCCCGGCGCATGGACTACGTGATCCGCGAGATGAACGTCCCCTTCGACCACGAGGGCGGGACGATCGCCGTCGAGGGCGACGAGCGCCATGCCCGTGTCGTCTGGACCTCGACGTTCCGGGTGCCCACGCGGGGCGAGGCCGCCTTCACGGCCCTCGCCGCTCTCGCGGTGCGCACCGGCTTCGCG
>DASUSH010000053.1:0-50677 GCA_036375215.1 Solirubrobacterales bacterium | reverse complement strand
GAGATCGAGCCGGACTCGACGCGTAGCGAAAGATTCGGCGATTTCGCGTTCATCGGAAGCACGGCAGCGTATCCCTCCGGGTGCATCAGGGCCGCAGTCGCGCAGCTACGCGTCGTTTGGCACGCGGCGTGCCGTCAGCGCAGCCGCAGCTTGTGGATCGCGACGACGCCGCGCTCGCTCGTCTCGATCGCCCAGCGCTTCGCCGCCTTGCCGAGGAAGCTCGCGGCGTCCGCCCGGCCTGGATCGGCGAGCCAGGCCTCGGGGGCGAGGCGAGGCAGCAGCTCGAGCAGCGGGTCGATGCTCGAGGGGAGGTAGAGGACGTCGGCGGCGAGCGCGAGCTCGAACGGGCCGCGGTCCACCAGCTCGCCGGGGGAGTAGAACTCGGCGACCGCGGTCTCGACAGCGACGCCGTTCGCGTCGGCGTTTCGCTCGACGAGCGCGAGCGCCTCCGGGTCGGCGTCGGTGGCGAGCACGGTGGCGCCGGCGCGCGCCGCGGCGAGGCTCGGGACGGCGAGCCCGCAGCCCAGCTCGACGACGCGCCGCCCGCGGAGGTCCGCGCCCTCGAGCTCGGCGGCGAGGGCGACGCCGCTTCGCCACAGCACCGACCAGTACGGCGCGATCGGGGCCCACTTGATCTCGCCCATGTCCGGGAGCTCCGCCGCTTCGCGCGGCTGGAGCACGGGCAGCTCGCCGTTCGGCAGCTCGACCGCCTGCGTCACGAGCTCGTCGTCCGTCACCGGGTGCCGCTCAGTCGGCGAGCGCGGCCTCGTACTCGTCCTCGGCGCCCTCGGTGAGCCGGTCGCCGCGGGTGCGGACCGTGTGCAGGAAGCGCTCGATCGCCTCGATCACGGGTGCGGTGCGGAAGGACGGCACGAGGTCGAACGCGTGCTGCCCGCCGTGCATCTCGGCGAAGAGGACAGGCGAGTCGGTGGCCTCGCGCAGGGCGGCGACGAAGCGGCGGGCGTCCTCGGGCGAGGTCAGCGAGTCGGCGTCGCCGTGGACGACGAGGAAGGGCGGCGCGCCGGGGTGGACCCGATGCGTGGGCGAGGCGTCGCGGAAGGCGCCGGGATCGTCGTCGCGGAAGGCCTTGAAGACGTAGCGCTCGAGCATCCACTGCACGATCGGGACCTGGAGGGCGTCCTCGTCGAGCATGTCGTAGACGCCGTAGAAGGGGATCGCGGCGACCACCGAGGTGTCGGCCTCCTCGAAGCCGGGCTGCAGGCTGCGGTCGTCGGCGGTGAGCGCGACGAACGCGCAGATGTGCCCGCCCGCGGAGCCGCCGGTGAGGGCGATCGTGTCCGGGTCCACGCCGTACCGCTCGGCGTGCTCGCGCACCCAGGCGATCGCGCGCTTCACGTCGACGGCGTGGTCGGGCCAGGTCGCGTACGGGCTCAGCCGGTAGTTGACGTTGAAGCCGACCCAGCCGTTCGCCGCGAGGTGGTTCAGGAGCGGGATCCCCTGCTCCTTGCGGGAGCCGGCGACCCAGCCGCCGCCGTGAACCTGGACGATCGCCGGTCGGGGGCCGCTCGGCGGCTCGTCCGGCATGTAGACGTCGAGCTTCAGCGGCAGGGCGCCGTGCCTCGCGTAGACGACGCCGCGCTCGCGGCGCACGCCCTTCCGCCGGTGCATCAGGAAGGGGAAGACGACGTGGCTGCGGGGGAAGCGCGGCACGTCGGGCTCGGGGTCGAGCTCGGCGACCGCGTCGCGGGCGGCGACGACGCTGCGGAGCGCCCGCCAGGTGAAGACGATCCCGCAGAGGTCCGCGACGGCGAGCAGCGCGAGCCCGGCGACGCCGATCGCGTGGTCGAGCGCGCCGAGCGCGACGAGGCCGGCGGCGGCGAGGCCGCTGGCGACGATCAGGTGGGGCGCGAGCTCGATCGTGAGCCACGCCCACATCCAGCTCCAAAGCACGAGCGCCCAGTGCCGCGCCGGGCGCAGCGCGTTCAGGCCGCCGAGCGCGGCGGCGAGCCCGAGCGCGAGGAGCAGGGCCGCGGCGACCGCCGACATGGTCAGGCGCCCTCGCCGTCGCGGCCGGCCGCGCCCGAGTCGCGGGTGCGCCGGTAGCCCGCCCTGCGCATCCAGTCCATCGACGCGGGGCTCACCGCGTTCAGCATCGCCGCGGCCTCCGAGTACGGGGTCCCGACGCGCGCCGGGCGGTGCGCGATGGCCTCGGCGATCCAGTCGGCGGCCTGCTCGGGCGAGATCGACGGGACGCCGCGGTAGGAGCGGGTCGGCGCGATCATCGGGGTGCGGACGAGGGGCATGTGGATCGTCGTCACCCGTACCCCGTCGTCACCGATCTCAGCCTGGATGCACTCGGAGAACGCGTCGAGGGCCGCCTTCGAGGCGATGTAGGCCGAGAAGCGCGGCACCTTCGTGTTCACGCCAGCGGTGGAGACGTTGACGATCTGGCCGTGGCCGCGCTCGCGCATGCCGGGTAGGAACGCGAGGATCATCCGCACGGCGCCCATGTAGTTGAGCGCCATCGTCCGCTCGAAGTCGTGGGCGCGGTCGTAGCTGAGCTCGATCGAGCGGCGGATCGAGCGGCCGGCGTTGTTGACGAGAACCTCGACGGCGCCGTGGCGCTCGACCACCTCGCGCCCGAGCGCCTCGGCCGCGTCGGCGTCCGCCAGGTCGCAGGGGTGCGGGTGCGCGACCCCGCCGTCCGCCTCGATCCGCGCGGCGAGCGCGGCGAGCTCGCGCTCGCGGCGCGCGACCAGCACGACCTCGGCGCCGGCGGCCGCGAGCCTCGAGGCGGCCGCCTCGCCGATCCCCGACGAGGCGCCGGTGACGACGACCACCCGGCCCGAGATCGCGTCCGCCACCGACCCGCGCCCGCGCAGGCCGGGGATGGCGAGCGGCCGATGCGCGCCGCGCACGCCCACCGGGATGTTCATCAGCCGGCTGGCGATCTCGATCGGCCTCACGCGGGATCCACCTCGGCGAGCTCGCGCTTGAGTACCTTGCCCGCCGGGTTGCGCGGCAGCTCCCCGACGAAGACGACGTCGCGCGGCACCTTGTAGCGGGCGAGGTTCTGCTTGACGTAAAGGCGCACGGCGTCCGCGTCGAGGCCCGATCCCTCGGCGGCGACGACGAACGCGCGCAAGCGCTGGCCGAAGGCCTCGTCCTCCACCCCGATCACGGCGGCGTCGTCGACGTCCTCGCGGCGCAGGAGGAGGTCCTCGACCTCGTGCGGGAAGACGTTCTCCCCGCCGGACACGATCATCTCGTCGTCGCGGCCGTCGACGAAGAGCCGCCCCGCCGCGTCGAAGTGGCCGACGTCGCCGCTCGACATCAGCCCGTCGATCACCTGCTTCGTGCGGCCGTCGGTGTAGCCGGCGAACTCGAAGCCGTTGCCGACGAAGATCCGGCCGGTCACGCCGGGGCCGGACACCCGCTTGCCGTCGTCGTCGTACAGGCGGACCGTGGTGCCCATCGGCGGCCGCCCGGCGCACCCGGGGGCGGCGCGCAGGTCCGCGGGCGTCGCGATCGTCGCGTAGGCGACCTCGGTGGACCCGTAGAGGTTGTAGATCACGTCGCCGAACGCCTCGAGCCCGCGCAGCACCAGGTCGGCATCGAGCTGGGCGCCGCTGCTGAAGAGGATCCGCAGCGACGATAGGTCGCGCTCGCCGATCTCGTCGGGCCCGAAGGCCAGGATCCGCTGGAGCATCACCGGCACGACGACGAGCACCGCGCAGCGCTCGCCCTCGACGCCGTCGAGGACCGCGGCGGGGTCGAACCGCCGCCGGCAGACGATCGCCGAGCCGAGGCCCACCGCCAGCATCGTGCTGGCGAAGCCGAGCGCGTGGAACATCGGCGCCGCGACGTAGGTCGGCTCGCCGGCGCGGAAGGGGACCTTCGAGAGCACCGCGCCGAGCGGCGCGAGCGACGCCGGCTGCTCGCGCGGCGCCCCCTTCGGCTTCCCGGTGGTGCCGCTCGTGAGCATCACGACCGACGGCCGCTCGGCGGGCGCCCCCGGCGCCGCGGGGTCGCCCGCCTCGATCAGGGCCTCGAGGGCGGTCCCCTCGCCCGACGGGTCGTCGCGCCAGGCGACGTAGCGGCCGAGCGGGGCCTCCGCCTCCGCGACGACGCCGGCGAACTCCTCGTCGTAGACGATCGCGCCGGTGTCCTCGCGCTCGCAGACGTCGCGGACCTGCGGCCCGGCGAAGTCGGTGTTCAGGTAGAGCATCCGGGCGCCGAGCTTCGCCCCCGCGAACGTCGCGTCGAGGAACCCGCGGTGGTTGCGGCAGAGGATCGCGATCCCGGTGCCGGCGCCGATCCCCGCCGCGCTCCACTCGTTCGCCAGCGCGTTCGTGCGCTCGTCGAGCTCGCGGAAGGTGAGCCGGCCGAGCTCGTCGACGATGGCCGTGCCGTCCGGGTCGCGGATCGCCGCGCGCGCCGGCAGGGCGCCGACGCCGCCGTATCGCTGCAGCGCGCGCAGCATCGCGAAGGCCCGCTGCGGCGGCTCGATGCCGATCAGCCCGGCTCGCGCGATGTGGCCGGCGGCGCGCAGCTCGAGGCCGGCGCGGCGAGCGGCCCCGGCCGGGGCGCGGAGGAGCTGGTCGAGGATCACGGGACGCGAAGCGTACGTATGCTGGAGCGGACCCGTGTCGCGGCCCGAGGCGAGACCCAGCGTGTGCATCGTCGGTGCTGGGTTCGGCGGGATCGGGCTTGCGATCCGGCTGAAGGAGGCCGGGTTCGACGACCTGACGATCGTCGACAAGGGCGATTCGGTCGGCGGCGTCTGGCGGGACAACACCTACCCCGGGCTCAGTTGCGACGTTCCGTCGCACCTCTACTCGCTCTCGTTCGAGCCGAAGCACGACTGGTCGCGGCGCTTCCCCCAGCGGGCCGAGATCCACGCCTACCTCGAGGGATGCGTCGAGCGCTACGGGCTCGGGCCGCACCTGCGCCTCGGCACCGAGGTCGCCGGCGCCGAATTCGACGAGGGGGCCGGCCGCTGGCGGATACGCACGACCGCGGGCGAGGAGATCGAGGCGGACTTCCTCGTCTCCGCGACCGGCCAGCTCTCGCGGCCCGCGTACCCGGCGATCCCCGGCCTCGAGGACTTCGAGGGGCCGTCGTTCCACTCGGCGCGCTGGGACCACGACGTCGAGCTCGCCGGCCGGCGGGTCGCGGTCGTCGGCGCCGGCGCGAGCGCGATCCAGTTCGTCCCCGAGATCGCCCGCGAGGCGGGCGAGCTCACGATCTTCCAGCGCTCGCCCAACTGGGTGATCCCGAAGCCGGACCGCCCCTACCGCGGCTGGCAGCAGCGGCTCTTCGCCCGCTTCCCGTGGATCCAGGCGGCGAGCCGCGCCTGGGTCTGGCTGCGCTTCGAGTTCTTCATCCTCGCCTTCAATCGCTTCCGGCCGCTGGGCCGCGTGTACGAGCACGGTTACCGCCGCCGGCTCGAGCGGGAGATCGCCGACCCCGAGCTGCGCGCGCGGCTCATGCCGGACTACCCGCTCGGGTGCAAGCGGGTCCTGATCTCGAACGACTGGTTCCCCACCCTGCAGCGACCCGACGTCGCGCTCGTCACCGAGCCGATCGTCGAGGTCCGGCCGCGCGGGATCGTCACCGCCGACGGCACCGAGCACCCCGCCGACGTGCTCATCCTCGGCACCGGCTTCACCGCCAAGGACTTCCTCGCCCCGATGGAGATCCGCGGCCGCGGCGGCCGCGACCTGAACGAGGCCTGGCGCGACGGCGCCGAGGCGTACCTCGGGCTGACGGTCGCGGGCTTCCCGAACATGTTCATGCTCTACGGGCCCAACACGAACCTGGGCGCCGGCTCGATCGTCTACATGCTCGAGAGCCAGATCGAGTACGTGGTCGAGGCCGTCAGCACGCTCGCGCGCACCCGGGTCGCCTTCATGGACGTCCGCCCCGAGGTCCAGTCGAAGTTCAACGAGGACATCCAGTCCCGCCTCGCCGACAGCGTCTGGACCGGAGGCTGCACGAGCTGGTACGTGACCGAGTCCGGGAAGGTCACGAACAACTGGCCCGGGTTCACGTCCGAGTACCGGCGCCGCACCCGCAAGCCCGAGCTCGGCGATTAC
This sequence comes from Solirubrobacterales bacterium, assembly GCA_036375215.1. GTDB lineage: Bacteria > Actinomycetota > Thermoleophilia > Solirubrobacterales > 70-9 > DASUSH01. Next base: position 44,618 of record DASUSH010000053.1, on the reverse strand, counting down.
GAGCTGGCGGTCGCGCGCCGATGAGCGCCCGCGGCCAGCGGCTCCTGACCGCGGCGGAGCGGGCGGCCGCGCGCTACCTGTTCCGCAACCCGACCGACCTGCCGCTCCCGTGGGCGCTGAAGCGGCGCTGGACCGAGGTCGTGGCGACCGCGAATCTGGTTCCCGGCGGCCTGCGGCGTGCCTCCGGGCGGATCGACGGCGTCAGGGCCGAGCGGCTCGAGCCCGAGGCGGGAGCGACCGGGGGCGTGCTGCTCTACCTGCACGGCGGCGGCTACGTGCAGGGCTCGCCGCGCGTCCAGCGCGTCATCGCCGGGCGGCTGGCGCTCGCCGGCGGCGCGACCTCGTTCGCCCCGGATTACCGGCTCGCGCCCGAGCACGGCTTTCCCGCCGCGTTCGACGACTGCCTCGCCGTCTACCTCGCGCTCGCCGAGCGCCACGGCGCCGGCAATGTCGCGATCGCCGGGGACTCCGCCGGCGGCGGGCTCTCCCTGGCCGTGGCGCTCGCCGCCAGGGATCTCGGCCGCTCCCCGGCGGGCCTGTTCCTGATCTGCCCCTGGGTCGACCTGGCGGCGGACCGCAGCCGCGGTCCGAGCACCGACCCGATCCTCAGCCGCAAGCTGCTCGTCGACGGCGCCGATGCCTACGTCGGCGCAGGCGACCGCACGGATCCGCGCTGCTCGCCGCTCCACGGCGACCTCGCCGGCCTGCCGCCGATCCTGGTCCACACCGCGGCGGAGGACCCCCTGCTCCCGGACGCCGAGGCGCTCGCCGGCCGCGCGGCCGCCGCCGGAGCCGAGATCGAGCTCGTCCGCTTCCCGCTCTGGCACGACTTCCACGTGCACGCCGGGATCTTGGATGTCGCCGACGCCGCCATCGAGCAGGCGGGCGCATTCATCCGCGAGCGGCTCCGCGCGAAGCCGTAGCCACCCGCGCCAGGCGCCTCCAGATCTCCCACGAGGGGTCGGCGCCGCGCGCCTGCAGGTTGGCGAGGACGGCGATCGTCACGCCGCTGGCCGGATCGGTCCAGTGCTGCGCTGTGAAGCCCTCATACAGGCCGTCGTGGCCGGCGATCCGCCGGCCGTCGAAGCGGTAGCGGAAGATCCCGCGTCCGAAGCCGCGCTCGCGGAAGCGGAGCAGCTGCCCGCGGCCCCGGGAGGAGAGCAGCGGGCCCGCCACGAGCGCGTTCGCGATCCGCGCCAGGTCGGCGCCGGTTGTCGCCAGGCCGCCGTCGGTCCAGACCTCCCCGACGAAGTGGGTGGGGACGAAGCCGTCGTCCCAGGCGTCGGTGAGCCCGCCGTCGCGGCGCTCGCGGTAGGGGTGGGCGCCGTCGTCGAAGAGCCCCGGGTCGTACCGCCAGCTCGAGTCGGTGAGCCCGAGGGGAGCGGCGATCAGCCGGTGGAAGGCGTCCTCGATCGAGCCGCCGGTGACCGCCTCGATCACCGCGCCGAGCGCGACGTAGTTGGTGTTCGAGTAGCTCACCCGGCTGCCGGGCCGGAAGCGCAGGCCGCCGAGGACGCCGAAGAGCTCGCCGCGCGTCCACTCGTGCGCCGGCTCCGACTGGATCGTGCGCCAGATCTCGGCGCTCGAGAGGTAGTCCGGGAGCCCGCTGGAGTGCTCGAGCAGGTTGCGGATCCTGATCCGGCCGCCGCCGGGGATGCCGGGGACGTAGCCGGCAAGGCGGTCGCCCAGGGAGAGCGCCCCCTCGTCGGCGAGCCGCAGGATCATCGCGGCGGTGACCGTCTTGCCGGCGCTCGCGGTGATGAAGCGGGTGCCGGGCGCGACCGGCGCGCCGCCCAGCGTGCGCTCGCCGGCGACGCCAGACCAGACGAGCTCGCCGTCGTCGACCAAGGCCGCGCTGGCGCCCGGCGCCCCGGTGTCGCGAAGGGCGTCCTCGAGGGTCGCCTGGAGCTCCTCCGGCGTGGCGCGGGCGCTCGCGGGCGCGGGCCCGGCCGGTAGGGCAACCGCGCAGAGGGCGACCAGCCAGACAGCCGCGACGATCGTCCGTGATCTCACCGCCCCGGATGTTAGGCAGCTTCGGGCAACTTCTGGCTGACGGAGAGCCGGGCGCCCGCGGGATCGGCCAGGACGGCGCTGATGAACGGGGCCCCGGGGAACTCCGCCGGCGGCTCGACCACCTCGCCACCGCGCTCGACGGCGGTCGCCGCGACGGCCTCGATGTCGTCGATCCAGAAGTCGGCCTGCCAGAAGGCGCCGTCGGCGTCCTCCGTGGCAGCCATCACCGCGACCACGTCGCGCGGAACGGGCTGGCCCGGCTCGCCGCCGACGAAGCCGGGCAGGCGGAACACCGTCATGCCGGGGCCGAGCTCCATGGTCTCCCAGCCGAACACCGCCACGTAGAAGGCGGCCGCCGCCTCCGGGTCGGGAGTGACCAGCGAGCTCATCGACCAGGCGGCGGGCTCGTTCACGATCTGCGCGCCCTCGCGCCCCTCGGCCTCCCAGGCGACGAAGCGCGCCCCGGTCGGGTCGTCGAGCACGGCCATGCGGCCGACCGGCGGCACGTCCAACGGCTCCACCACCACCGACCCGCCGGCCGCGCGCACCGCGTCGGCGGCGGCATCTGCGTCGTCGGCGCGGATGTGCGTCACCCAGGTCGCTGCCTCGACGCCCTGCGGGAGGCTGCCGATCCCGGCGACGTCGCGGCCCCGGAGCCTCGCCACGAAGTAGGCGGACGATTCCTCTCCTGGCATCTTGCCCGGGCCCTCGAACTCCCAGCCGAAGACGCCCGAGTAGAACTCCCGCATGCCCTCCGGATCCGGCACCAGGCCCTCGACCCAGCAGGGGACCCCGTGGGGGTAGTCGTCGCGCTCGCTCATGTGTTTCTCCCGTCCGTCGTGATCGCTATAGTTGGATAACCGTATCAGATAGTTGGATTAACCAAGCCAACGATGACGACACGCACCTACAACGACCTCTGCGGCATCGCCCGCGCCCTCGATGTCGTCGGTGAGCGCTGGGCGATCCTCGTGGTCCGTGAGCTCGTTCTCGGGCCCAAACGCTTCACCGACCTCCGCGCGGGCCTCCGGGGCATCGGGCCGGACATGCTCTCCGCCCGGCTGCGCGACCTCGAGGCGGCGGGCGTGGTGGCGCGGCGCTCCCTGGGGCCGCCCGCGGGCGCGAAGGTCTACGAGCTCACCCAGCGCGGGCGGGCGCTCGAGCCGGTCCTGCTCGAGCTCGGCCGCTGGGGGAGCGTCGTGCCGCCGCCGTCCGCGACAGCGGAGCTCGGCGTCGACTCCGCCGTCCTCGCGCTGCCCTCGCTCTTCGACGCGGAGGCGGCCGGCGACCTCGAGGAGAGCTACGGCCTGCGCCTGGACGGCCAGGACTTCGAGGTCCGGATCGCGGGCGGCGCGATCGGGACCGACCGCGGCGAGCCCGGCTCCCCGGTCGCGAAGCTGGCGACGGACCCCGGCACGTTCGCCGCGCTCCTCTGGCAGGGCCTGGACCTGACGGCAGCCGAGGCGGCGGGCAGCGCCGCCGTCGAAGGCGACCGCCGCGCCGCGAAGCGCTTCCTCGGCCTGTTCCCGCTGCCGGGGTAGGCGCTACTCGCCCTCGCGCCGCAGCGGCGTCCGCTCCTCGGGCTCGGCGAGGAGCATCTCCTTGGTGAAGATCAGGTCGGAGCGGTTGTAGTCGGCCAGCTCGTACTCGTGGCCCATCGTGATCGCGTCGAACGGGCAGGCGACCTCGCAGTAGCCGCAGAAGATGCAGCGGGAGAGGTTGATCTCGTAGATCTCGGCGTGGCGCTCGCCGGCCGAGATCCGGTTGTCGGGGTCGTTCTCCTTGGCGACCACCCGGATGCAGTCGGCCGGGCAGGCGGCCGCGCAGAGCGAGCAGCCGACGCACTTCTCGAGGCCGGTGTCCTCGAAGCGGTGGAGCTTGTGGCGGCCGCGGAAGCGCGGGTAGACGGGCGTCTTCTCCTCGGGGTACTGGACCGTGACCGGGCCCTCGACGACGCGGGCGAACGTCGTCTTCAGGCCGCGCAGCGTCTCGCCGAAGGCGCGGTAGGCGCCGCCCGGGCCGCCGGGCTCGGGGCCGCGCTGGACCTCGACGACCGACTGGTCGGGGAGGTATGGGAATTCCCGGGTCCCGGGCGGCGTTTGTTCTGCGGAGCTCACGTCGCGACCACGAGTATCGCGGTGACGAGCACGTTCAGGGTCGCGAGCGGGAGCAGCACCTTCCAGCCGAGGCTCATGAGCTGGTCGTAGCGCAGCCGCGGCAGCGTCGCCCGGATCCAGAAGAAGAAGAAGACCAGGCACAGCGTCTTGACGATGAACCAGACCGGGTCGAGCACCGGCGGCCCCGGGCCCTGCCAGCCGCCGAGGAAGAACGTGACCGCGATGCCCGAGATCACGAACATCTCGATGTACTCGGCGAGCATGAACGAGCCGAACCGCATCCCGCCGTACTCGGTCTGGTAGCCGGCGACGAGCTCGGCGTCGGCCTCGGGCAGGTCGAACGGCACCCGCGCGGCCTCCGCGAAGCCGGCGACCATGAAGATCAGGAAGCCGACGATCTGGGGCACGATGTACCAGATCTCGCCCTGGGCCTCGACCACCGAGGTCAGCGAGAGCGAGCCGACCATCATGATCACGCCGAGCAGCGCCAGGCCCATCGAGATCTCGTAGGAGATCAGCTGCGCGGCCGAGCGCATCGCGCCGAGGAAGCTGTACTTCGAGCCCGAGGCCCAGCCGCCGATCAGCAGGCCGTAGAACGCGAACGAGCTGAAGGCGAAGAAGTAGAGGACGCCGATCGAGACGTCGATCCCGTAGAGGCCGACCCCGTCCTCGACGTTGCCGAAGGGCAGGATCGCGAGCGTCGCGACCCCGGAGAAGACCACCAGCATCGGCCCGAGCGCCCAGAGCAGGTGGACCGCGCTCGTCGGCCGGTAGGCCTCCTTGCCGATCAGCTTCACCGCGTCGGCGAGCGGCTGCAGCAGCCCGAAGGGCCCGATCCGGTTCGGGCCGTAGCGGTGCTGGAAGCGGCCGAGCACCTTGCGCTCGATCACGGTCAGCACCGGGACGATCGCGAAGATCAAGGCGAAGATGATCAGCGACTTGAGGATCAGGAGCCAGGTCGCCTCGGCGAACCCCACTTCTGCGACGAGCCCACTCAAGGGGTCTGACCCCTTGAGTCGTCCCGGCTCAGCTTCGCGATCTCGATCGTCTCGGCGCCCTTCAGCAGGTTCGCGCCCTGCTCGGGGAGGCCCTCGATCAGGAAGGCGCCCCCCGGGCGCAGGCGCTCGCGCAGCGCGACCTTCGCCTCGACCGAGTCCCCGTTGCTCGACACCACGACGCGGTCGCCGTTCGCGAGCCCGAGCCGCTCGCCGTCGGCGGGTGCGATCTCCAGCGTCTGCTTCGGCTGGAGGAACCGCAGGCCGGGGTTGCGCTCGGTCGTCTCGTCGGCCCAGAGGTCCCGGTAGGTGCCGAGGCGGAGGGCGCCGTTGGAGGCGGGGGCCGTTCGCCCCGTCCCCGGCTCGGCGCCGCCCGGGTCGTCCCCGCCCCCGGGGACGGAGGGGACGGTCCCGGTCTCGGGCCATCTCGTGCCGAGGCCGCCGATCGCGTCGAGGCCGAGGCCGGAGTAGAAGCCGACCTCGCCGGCGAGCCCGTCCCAGACCTCGGGATAGCTCTGGAACCCGGTCTCGTGGCCGAGCTCGGCGAGCAGCTCGACCAGGACCTGCCAGGTCGGGCGCACCTCGTCCGGGTTCGGGATGTTCGGCCGCACGCGCTGGAGGCGGCCGTCGGGGTGGGTGAGGACGCCATCCTTCTCGGCGTAGGTCTGCGCGGGGAAGACGACGTCCGCGTGCTTCGAGGACTCGTCGGCGAAGGCGGCGACCGAGACGACGAAGTCCGCCGCCTGGAGGGCGGCGGTCCAGCCGGGCCCGTCGGGGTGGTCGCGGACGGGGTTCGACTCGACCATGATCAGGGAGGTGAGCTCGCCGGACTCGAGGGCGTCGCGGATCCCCGCCGAGTCCTTGCCCACCTCGGCGGGCGCGTATCCGGGCCCCGCGCCGGGGATGCAGCCGGCCTCGCGCAGGCCGCGACCGTTTGTCTCCTCGGGGACCTCGAGCAGGCCCGCGCCCTCGCGGTCGGAGAGCTCGAGCGCGTCCGCGAGCCGCAGGAGCGCCGCCGCCGTGTCGGGGGCGTCGGCGTCGCGGAGGAGGCGCTCGCTGAAGACGATCACGACGCCGCGCTCGCGGCCGAGGTCCGCGATCCGGTCGACCTCCTCGCCGTAGACGCGCTCGCCGGAGGTGTCCTCGCCGGCGACGGCCGCGGCGAGCTCGGCGACGAACCGGGCGCCGTCGCGCGGCGCGTAGCGCGCGGTCTCCTCGGCGCCGCCGTCGAGCGAGCTCGGGCGGTCGGAGGCGATCGAGAGGCGCAGGCCGGAGCGGCGGACCGCCTTGCGGAGGCGCAGGTCGAGGATCGGCATCTCGTGCAGCGGGTCGCAGCCGATCACGACCGCGGTGTCGGCCGAGTCGAGCGCCGAGATCGCGACCGAGAGCTTCGGGTCGGCGAGCGCGGCCAGCGTCGCGGCGGGCACCGCGCGTCCCCGCCGGGAGTCGACGTGGGGGGAGCCGAGCGCCCCGCGGACGATCCGCTGCGCGAGGTAGCCCTCCTCGTTCGACGCCTGGCCGCCGACGAGCGCGGCGGTCGCGGGCCCGCTCGCGCGCAGGCCCTTCGCCGCGGCCTCGAGCGCCTCGGTCCAGCTCGCCGGGCTCAAGACGCCGCCGGAGCCGATCATCGGCTGGGTGATCCGGTCCTCCGAGGAGATCATCTGGAAGCCGAAGCGGCCCTTGTCGCAGAGCCAGCCGTCGTCGACCTCGTGGTTGTCGCGGCCGAGCACCCGGGCGACCTTCTCGTCGCGGACGGTGAGCTTGACGTTGCACTGGCTCGGGCAGAGGGTGCAGATCGTGCCCGCGTCCTCGATGTCCCAGGGCCGGGCGCGGAAGCGGTACTCCTCCGACGTCAGGGCGCCCACCGGGCAGAGCTCGATGATGTTGCCGTGGAACGGGGCGATGTAGGGCCGGTCGTCGAACGTCCCGACGAAGGTCCGGTCGCCGCGCTCGAGCAGCTGGAGCTGCTCGTCCTCCGCCACCTCCTGGCTGAATCGCACGCAGCGGTAGCAGAGGATGCAGCGCTCCCGGTCGATCCGGACGAGCGGCGACAGCGGCATCGGCTTCTGGAAGTGGCGCTTGGGGTCGATCATCCGGCTCTTGCCCGGGCCCCAGCCCATCGCCACGTCCTGCAGCGGGCACTCGCCGCCCTTGTCGCAGACCGGGCAGTCGAGCGGGTGGTTGACGAGCAGGAACTCGACCACCGCCTCCTGCGCCTCGATCACCCGGTCGGTGCGGCTGTAGACGACCATCCCGTCCCGGATCGGGGTCGAGCAGGCGGTCTGCAGCTTCGGGATCCCCTCGACCTCGACCAGGCACATCCGGCAGGCGCCGACGGGCTCGCCGAGCTTCGGCTCGTAGCAGAACACCGGGATCTCGACGTCGCCGTGCTTGGCGGCGTCGACCAGCATCGATCCCTCGGGCGCGCTCACCTCGACGCCGTCGACGACGATCGTGACCGGTTCGCGTTCGCGCCGGGGACTCACGCGACGGGCCCCACCGGGATCGGCTCCTCGCCGGCCTCGGTCAGCGGCGCGCTCGGGACCTCGTTGGCCGCCGCGATCGCCGCCTCGAACTCGGGCCGGAACTTCTTCACCATCGACGAGACCGGCATCGCCATCGAGTCGCCCAGGACGCACAGGCAGTGGCCCATGATGTTGTCCTGTACCGAGGAGATCACGTCGAGGTCCATCGGCGTCGCCTCGCCGGCGACGACCCGCTCGAGCATCGTCACCGTCCAGTTCGTGCCCTCGCGGCAGGGCGAGCACTTGCCGCACGACTCGTGGTGATAGAAGCGCGCCGTGCGCAGCGCCATGTGCGGGATCGAGACGGTCTCGTCGGCGACGATGATCGAACCGGAGCCGAGCATCGACCCGGCGTCGGCCATCGCCTCGAACGAGTAGGGAAGGTCGAGCTCGGCGGCCGTGAGCACGGGGGCGGAGGAGCCGCCCGGGTACCAGGCCTTGATCTCCCTGCCCCCGGGCGGTCCCCCGGCGAGGCCGTAGACGATCTCGCGCGCCGGGATCCCGAGCTCGATCTCGTAGTTGCCGGGCCGCTTGACGCAGCCGGAGACCGAGACCACCTTGGTCCCCGGCGAGCCCTCGGTGCCGAACTGCTTGAACCAGTCGGCGCCGCGACCGACGATGTGCGGGACGTTGGAGAGCGTCTCGACGTTGTTGATCAGCGTCGGCCCGCCGTAGAGGCCCTGCACCGCCGGGAACGGCGGCTTGAGGCGCGGGTTGCCGCGCTTGCCCTCGAGCGCGTCGAGGAGCGCGGTCTCCTCGCCGCAGATGTAGGCGCCGGCGCCGCGGGCGACGACCAGCTCGACGCCGATCCCGGTGCCGAGGACGTCCGAGCCCAGGTAGCCGGCGCCGTAGGCCTCCTCGACCGCGCGGTCGAGGACGTCGGCGATCTCCCAGTACTCGCCGCGGATGAAGATGAAGCAGTGGCCGGCCTCGACGGCGCGGGCCGCGATCGCCACGCCCTCGATCAGCTGGTGCGGGTTCTTCTGCATGAGCTCGCGGTCCTTGAACGCGCCCGGCTCGGACTCGTCGGCGTTGCAGCAGAGGTACTTGGACATCTCGCCCCGCGGCAGGAACGAGCCCTTCTTGCCCATCGAGAAGCCGGCGCCGCCGCGGCCGCGCAGCCCCGAAGCCTCGAGCTCCTCGATCAGGTCGCCCGGGTCCATCTCGCGAAAGGCGCGCTCGAGCGTCCGGTACCCCCCGCGCTCGCGATAGCCCTCGATCGTCGCCGTCGCGGGATCGTCGACGCCGCGCAGGAGCATCCTGGTCTCAGGCATCGCCGGTCACCCTCGGGTCGTCGGGGACCTCGCTGCCGCCGGCGAGCCGCCGCCTGGCGAGCGCCTTCTCGGGCAGCGGGTCTTCACCGGAGCGGAGCTGGGCGATCGCCCGGGGGGCGTCTTCGGGATCGAGCGGGCCGAAGTAGACCTGGTCGATCGACGCCATCGGCGCGAGGTCGCAGGCGCCGAGGCACTCGAACCCGGTCACCTCGAACTCGCCGTCGGGCGAGGTCGCGTCGGCGTGCTGCTCGCCCGAGGGCTCGACGCCGGCGGCGTCCCTGAAGGCGTCCAGGAGCTGGTCGCCGCCGTTCATCCAGCAGGAGATGTTGGTGCAGACGAGGACCCGGTGCTTGCCGACCGGCTCGGTCGCGAAGAGGTCGTAGAAGCTCGCCACCGACTCGAGGTAGGCGGGGGAGACGCCCATCACCGCGGCGGCCTCGCGGATCCCCTCGGGCGTGCACCAGCCGTAGCGCCGCTGCACCGCCCAGAGCGCCGGGATCGAGGCCGAGCGGATCTGCGGGTACTTGCCCATCGCCGTCTCGATCTCGGTGCGCAGGTCGTCGGGGACGTCGACTTCGTTCAGCTCGGGGACGTCGGCGGCATCCTCGGGCCGCATCGAGTCGATCAGCGCCTTGCGCTCGGCGCCGGTCATCGCGTCGGTCGGCCGCACTTCGCTCATCGGTCGATCCCGCCGAGGATCGGGTCCAGCATCGCCAGGTTCTGGATCAGGTCGGCGATGTACCCGCCGACGCACATCTCGCGCAGCGACTGCAGGTTGACGAACGAGGGGTCGCGGAAGTGGACCCGGGCGGGCTTCGCCGAGCCGTCGGCGAGGACGAAGCAGCCGAGCTCCCCGCGCGGCGACTCGACCGGGTTGTAGACCTCGCCGGGCGGCACCCGGAAGCCCTCGGTGACGAGCTTGAAGTGGTGGATGAGCGCCTCCATCGATGTCCCGAGCTCGTCGCGCGGGGGCAGGCAGACCTTGCGGTCGTCGGCGATGTAGGGGCCCTCCGGCAGGCCCTCGACGCACTGCCGGATGATCTTCACCGACTCGCGGATCTCCGCCGCGCGGACCCGGTAGCGGTCGTAGCCGTCGCCGACGGTGCCGACCGGGATCGCGAACTCCATCTCCTCGTACGCCGCGTACGGGGAGACCTTGCGGAGGTCCCACGGCTCGCCGGCGGCGCGGAGCAGCGGGCCGGTGACGCCGAGCTCGAGCAGCCGGTCCTTCGGCACGATGCCGACGTCCTTGGTGCGCTGGAGGAAGATCTCGTTGCGGTTGAGGATCGCCTCGAACTGGTCGACGCGGTGCGGCATCTCGTCGCAAAACTCCAGGACCCTTGCCGCGAAGTCGGTCGGGACGTCCTCCATCACCCCGCCGACCTGGAAGTAGCGGGTGTGCATGCGCTGGCCCGCGGACATCTCGAAGAGGTCGAGGATCCGGTCGCGGTCGCGGAAGCAGTAGAAGAACATCGACATCGCGCCGAGGTCCAGCGCCGAGGTGCCGAGCCAGACCAGGTGCGAGTGGATGCGGTTGAGCTCCAGGTGCATCGTCCGTAGGTACTGCGCGCGGCGGGGGACCTCGAGGTCGAGGAGCTGCTCGACGGCGCCGCAGAAGGCCTCCATCTGGAAGAAGTAGGAGACGTAGTCCATCCGCTCCACGAACGGGATCACCTTCCAGTACGACTTGTCCTCGCAGCTCTTCTCGATCCCGGTGTGGACGTAGCCCATCACCGGCTTGAGCTCGCGGACGACCTCGCCCTGCAGGCTCAGCATCAGGCGCAGCACGCCGTGCGTCGCCGGGTGGTGCGGGCCCATGTTGATCGTCATGAGCTCCTGCTCGAGATCACCAGGGTCGTCCGCGGTCGCGGAAGTGCGCTCGATCGGGCTCTTCCCGACGGGGTCCTCGTCGGTCCGCTCGAGGGTCTCGGCCTGGGCGATCGTGTCGCTCATCGCTCGTACCAGGCGGCGTCGCGCTCGTGCACGGTGAAGGCGACGGGCTCGCCGCCCATCGGGAAGTCGCGGCGCTGGGGCCAGCCGACGTAGTCCTCGGGCATCAGGATCCGCCGCAGGTCGGGGTGGCCGCGGAAGACGATCCCGAAGAAGTCGTAGACCTCGCGCTCCTGGTGGTTCGCGGTCGGGAAGAGCTCGACGCAGGAGTCCAGCTCGGGAAGCCGGTCGCCGCCCGGGTCGGGGAGCGCGGCGCGGACCCGCAGGCGCTCGACGCGCTCCATGTTCAGCAGCTCGTAGTGGACGCCGAACCGCGGCTCCGCGGGCAGGTAGTCGACGCCGTGCACGCTGGCGAGGAAGTGGTAGCGCTGGCCCGGGGTGTCGCGGAGCCAGGCGAGCACCTCGAGGACCTGGTCGGGGTCGGCGATCAGGCAGGCCTGGCCGCGCTCGTGGTAGGTGCCGAGGATCGCGCCCTCATGGGCGTCGCCGAGCTCCTGGGCGATCAGCTCGAGTCCGGGGGCGTCGGGCATCAGGCCCCGAACCAATCCGCCGGAATGCTCCGCTTCGCGTCCGCTTCCGTCGGGCTCATGGTTAGGCCCCCGGGCCGCTAGTTGCACGGGTCGACATCGGCATCGCCGCCCGCGCCGCCTCCCGGGCGCGCTCGTAGGCCTTGCGCTCCTCCGGGGTGGCGATGTCGACGCCGCGCGCCCACTCCTCGGTGCCCTCCGCGTTGTAGCGGCGGCGCCAGCCCGGGTCGGGATGGCCGAGGATCTTCTTCTGGAGCTTGTTGAACCCGTAGAGGAGCGCCTCGGGGCGGGGCGGGCAGCCCGGCACGTGCATGTCGACGGGCATGAACTTGTCCGCGCCCTGGACCACCGCGTAGTTGGCGAACATCCCGCCGGAGGAAGAGCAGGCCCCCATCGAGATCGCCCACTTCGGCTCCAGCATCTGGTCGTAGATGCGGCGGACGACCGGCGCCATCTTGATCGAGACCCGGCCCGAGAGGATGATGAAGTCGGCCTGGCGCGGGGAGGCCCGCATCGCCTCGGCGCCGAAGCGGGCGATGTCGTAGCGCGGCGAGACGATCGACATCATCTCGATCGCGCAGCAGGCGAGCCCGAACGTGGCGGGGAACATCGCGTTGGCCCGGCCCCAGTTGAGGGCCTTCTCGAGCGTCGTCGTCAGCACCGAGTCCTCGACGTGCCGCTGCAGCTCCTCGCCCTCGAGGTCGCCGCGCAGGAGGTCGCGGGCGCGGAGCTGGCGCACGCGCAGCTCCTCGCGGCTCTTCGGCTGCTCCAGGGGTGCGGCCGCCCTCAGCTTCTCGCGGCGGACTACTTCCAATCGAGCGCTCCTCGGCGCCAGACGTACACCAGCGCCACCAGGAGCAGAGCGACGAACACCAGGATCTCGGCGAGCACGAAGACCGAGTCGGCGCCCTGCAGGATCACGCCGACGGGATAGAGGAAGACCACCTCGATGTCGAAGAGGATGAACAGCATCGCGACCATGTAGAAGCTGATCCCGAAGCGGAAGGTGCGGGTGACCTCGGTCGGGAGGCCGCACTCGTAGGGCTCGGACTTGACGGCGCTCGGCCGCTTCGGCCCCACGAGGTGATTGAGCGTGATCAGGGCCAATCCGACGCCGAGGCCGAGCCCGACGAAGACGATCACGGGGAGATATCCCTCAAGCACTCTTCGCAGGAGACTATCCGACCTTGTGGCAAGGTGTTACATAGTGATCTTCCGCATAAGAATGGGTTTCGTCGGGGGTCAGACCCGTGCCCCGCAAGCTCCGGGCCCGACCCCCGTGGAGCCGCGATGACCGAGGCCGATCTCCACATCTGGACCGGCGTTGCGGTCGTCGCCTCGAGCCTCGTCGCGGGGCTCTGGGGCGGGGTGGCTTGGCTGCGGCGCCGGCCCACCGTCGGGTTCTGGTACGCGGTCCGGGCGATGCAGGCGCTGATCCTGATCCAGATCCTGCTCGGCACCGTCCTGCTGCTTTCCGGCCGCGAGCCGCCCGACGGCCTCCACTACGTCTACGGCCTGCTGCCGCTGCTCGTCTCGTTCCTCGGCGAGGGCGCGCGGGCCACGGTGGCGGACCGCGAGCTCCAGGGCCTCGACTTCGACGCGCTGCCCGACGGCCGCCGCCGCGAGATCGCGCTCGCGATCACCCGCGACGAGACCGGCATCATGGCCCTCTCGGCGCTCGTGATCTTCGGCCTCGCGCTGCGCGCCGGCGCCGTCGGGGGCGGCTTCTAGGGACGGCCGGGACCGTCCCTTCCGTCCCCGCGCTAGCCGAGGTGGAGGCCGTGGTAGGCCCCGCCCCAGAAGACGAGCGGGTCGCCCCCCGCGGCCTCGAGCCCCACGACGGGTCCCGTCGCGATCACGTGGTCGCCGCCCTCGTGCAGGTCGGCGAGCTCGCAGGCGAGGGTCGCGACCGTCCCCTCGATCCAGGGGACGCCCGAGCGCTCCGACCACTCGACCCCGTCCCACTTCACGGTCGGGTGCTCCTTGGTCGAGAAGCGGTGGGCGAGGTCCTCGCGATCGGCGGCCAGCACGTTCACGCCGAACCGCCCGGACCCGCGCACGGCCTCGAGCGTGCGCGACCCGCGGTCCAGGCAGGCGAGCATCATCACCGGCTCGAGGGAGAGCGAGGAGACCGCTCCGGCGGTCGCGCCGGCGGGCTCGCCGGCCGCCATGGCGGTGACCACGCACACCCCGGTGGGCAGCAGCGACATCGCCGCGCGGAAGCCGGCCGGGTCGGGTTCCGGGGCCTGCCGGTAGTGGTTGGGTTCGTCGCGCAAGGGCCGGAAGTATGATGCCGCCCGCCGTGCGACTTCCAACCCCACGCGCTCTTCCGGTGCTGCTCGTCGCGGGCATCGCGGCGATCGCCCTCTCGGCCTGCGGGACGGAGGGGATCACCGTCGCCGAGGACGACCCGGCATACGCGGGTGCCGAGCTCTTCTCGCAGCGCTGCTCGGGCTGCCACACGCTGACCGCCGCCGGCGCCGAGGGCTCGTCCGGCCGCGAGCTCCGGGTCCAGGGCCCGAACCTCGACCAGCGCACGGTCGACTACAAGGACGCCCTCTACGCGATCCGCAACGGCGGGTTCTCGGGCGCGATCATGCCCCAGAACATCGTCGTCGGGGACGAGGCCGAGAGCGTCGCCGAGTTCGTCGCGGAGTACTCCGGCAGCGAAGTCGAGGAGCCGCCGCGACCGGGCTCCGACAGCGAGTAGGCCCCGGCTCTCCGGGGGCGGGCCCCTGCTCGACCTGAGGCGAATCCGCGAGGACCCCGGCCCGGCGAGGGAGGCGCTCGCCCGCCGCGGCGCCGCCGAGCAGCTCGACCAGCTCCTCGCCCTCGACGCGCGCCGGCGCGAGCTCCTGCCCGGGCTCGAGGACCGCCGCGCCCACCGCAACCAGGCCTCCGACGCGATCGCCCGGGCGAAGCGCGCCGGCGAGGACGCCGAGGCGGAGATCGCGGCGATGCGCGAGCTCGGCGGCGAGATCAAGGCGCTCGAGTCCGAGCTCGCCGAGGTCGAGGCGGAGATCGCCGAGCTCGCGGTCCTGCTGCCGAACATCCCCGACCCGGCGGCGCCGGACGGCGACACCGACGAGGACGCGGTCGTCCTGCGCGAGGTCGGCGAGCGCCCGAGCTTCGACTTCGAGCCGCGCGACCACCTCGACCTCGGCACCGAGCTCGGCCTGATCGACGTCGAGCATGCCGCGGCCGCGTCGGGGTCGCGGTTCGCCTACCTGCTGGGCGATCTCGTCCTCGTCGAGCTGGCGCTGGTGCGCTTCGCGCTCGACCTGCTCGCGCCGGAGGGCTTCGTGCCGGTCGTGCCGCCCGTGCTGGTCCGCGAGCAGGCCCTGTATGGCACCGGGTTCTTCCCGGCCGAGCGGGAGATGATCTACGAGATCCCGCAGGACGAGCTCTTCCTCGTCGGGACCTCGGAGGTCTCGCTCGCGGCGCTGCACGCGGGCGAGATCCTCGCCGCCGACCAGCTGCCGCTCCGCTACGCCGGGATCTCGACCTGCTTCCGCCGCGAGGCCGGTGCGGCCGGCAAGGACACGCGCGGGATCTTCCGCGTGCACCAGTTCGACAAGGTCGAGATGTTCACGTTCTGCGGCCCGGAGGACTCGGTCGCCGAGCACGAGCGCCTGCTCGCGATCCAGGAGCGGATCCTGGGCGCGCTCGAGATCCCCTACCGCGTCGTCGACATCCCGGTCGGGGACCTCGGCGCCCCGGCCGCCCGCAAGTTCGACTGCGAGGGCTGGATCCCGAGCCAGGAGCGCTACCGGGAGCTGACCTCCACCTCCAACACGACCGACTACCAGGCCCGCCGCTCGGACTGCCGCTACCGCCCCGAGCGCGAGGCCGCCCCCGTCCACGTCCACAACGCCAACGGCACCGCCGTCGCGATCGGCCGCACCCTGATCGCCCTGATCGAGAACCGCCAGGACTCGGGCGGCGGGGTCTCGATGCCCCCGGCGCTGGTGGCGGCGGGGGCCCCGGCGGAGTTGCGGGCGGCGCGCCAAACCTGAGGGTCAGACCCCTTTAGGTTGGGACGAGCGGTGCGGGCCGGTGGGGTAGCCCCTACTCCTCCGGCTCGAACTCCAGCGAGCAGGAGTTGATGCAGTAGCGCTGGCCGGTCGGGTCCGGGCCGTCGTCGAAGACGTGGCCCAGGTGGGAGTCGCAGCGGCTGCAGTGGACCTCGGTGCGGCGCATGAAGAGGCTGCGGTCCTGCTCGGTCTCGACGTTCTCGCCGGCGGCGGGCTCGTAGAAGCTCGGCCAGCCGGTGCCGGAGTCGAACTTGGTCTCGGACTCGAAGACGGGCTGGCCGCAGCCGACGCAGCGGTAGGTGCCCTTCTCCTTGTTGTCCCAGTAGCGGCCGGTGAAGGCGCGCTCGGTGCCCTGCTCGCGGGCGACGGCGTACTCCTCGGGGGAGAGCTGCTCGCGCCACTCGGCGTCGGACTTCTTGATCTTCTCCATCAGGCGGCCTCCTTGGGGCACGGGGCTTCACCAGCCCCTCACCAGATTAGTCGCGCCCGAGCGCGTTTCGTTACGCGCTCAGCGCAGGTCGCTGCTGGCCGCGCCGTGCGCCGGATCCGGGGTGAGGCGGGTGAGCCCGAGGGTGCCGAGGAGGAAGACCCCGGCGCCGTAAAAGCGCTCGGTCCACGCCTCCCGCGCCAGCTCGCCCACGAAGAAGCTCGAGGCGAAGAGCCAGGCGCCGACGAGCATCGCCGCGTAGCCGACGAGCGGGTGGCGGACCCCGGCCACGCGCAGGACTCCGAGGAAGATCGCGACGCCGCCGCAGACGATCGTGTTCGCCGCGGCCGCGCCGGAGGTGAAGTCCAACAGGAAGGGGAAGCCGGCCAGCGCCACGCCCGCCAGGATCATCAGCAGGCCGAGCGCCGTGACCGCCCACTCCCAGTTCGCGCGCGCCGGCTCGACGCCGTCGCGCGCGGCGGCCTCGGCGGGCGAATCCGGGCTGGCCGCGCCGCGGAGCTGGGGCTCGTGTTCGAGCGGAGGCAGGGTTGGGCTCGTCTCGGCCATGCTCACCGCATACCCCGGACCGCCCGCCGCGACGCAAGAAATACGCTCAGGCGGTGGGCGCTTTCTACGAGCCCGACGGCGATCGCTTCCGCGCGACCGAGCTGACCCGTGGCCCCTGGGATCCCGGCGCCCAGCACGCGGGGCCGCCGGCCGGGCTGATCGCTCGTGAGCTCGAGCGGCTCGGGGACGGGGACGGCTCCCCGCCGGCGCGGGTCGGCCGGATCACGATCGAGATCCTGCGCTCGGTGCCGATCGCGACGCTCGCGGTAGCCGCGCGCGTCGTGAAGCCGGGCAAGCGGGTCGAGCTCTGCGAGGCGACGCTCTCGGACGAGCGGGGGGAGCTCATGCGGGCGACCGCCTGGCGCCTTCGCACGGGACCGGTCGAGCTCCCCACCGAGATCCCGGGCCTCGCCGACGAGGGCCCGCCGGGCCCCGACACCGCCGAGCCCGGCGACTTCTTCCCGACCGGCGAGGACGTCGGCTACCACACCGCGATGGACTACCGGTTCCTCACCGGTGCCTTCCTGGAACCCGGCCCGGCGACGGTCTGGATGCGGATGCGGGTCCCGCTCGTCGCCGGCGAGGAGCCGACGCCCCTGGTCCGCGTGATGGTCGCCGCCGACTCCGGCAACGGCGTCAGCGCCGCCCTCGACTGGCGCGAGTACCTCTTCATCAACGTCGATCTGACCGTCCACCTGCACCGCCACCCGGCCGGCGAGTGGGTCTGCCTGGACGCGCTCACCCTGCCCGAGGAAACCGGCCTCGGGCTCGCCGACACGCTGCTTCGCGACGAGCGCGGACGGATCGGCCGGGCGGCCCAGACGCTGCTCGTGGACAAACGCGCGTAACCGCCTTGTCCATGCGGTCCAGCCGAAAGGTTGAGTTGGCGTTAGGGGATTCCCGGCACGCCTCGCGCGGGGATAGCATTCCGTCTGACGCAACCGAGCATGCGGCTGGGGGAGGAGAGTCGCCAGCCGGGGGGTAAGGGTCACCAGGTCGCGCATGGAAGACAAAAAATCTCCGATCGCCAGGATCGCCGCGCTCGGCGCGCTCATCGCCGCGATCGTGCTCGTCCTGCTCCTCCTCTTCTCCGGGGGCGACGACAAGAACACGTACAAGCTCCTCTTCCAGACCGGCGGTCAGCTCGTCGAGGGCAACGAGGTCCGGATCGGGGGTGTCGCGGTCGGCTCGGTCGAGAAGCTCGACTTGACCGACGACAACCAGGCCGAGGTCACGATCACGACCGAGGAACCGCTCACCGAGGGGACCGAGGCGGTGATCAGGCAGACCTCGCTCTCCGGGGTCGCCAACCGCTACATCTCGATCGCGCCGGGACCCAACGACGCGCCTGAGCTGAGCTCGAGCGAGCCGCTCCCGCAGCAGTCCACGGTCGCCCCCGTCGACCTCGACGAGCTCTTCGCCACGTTCCGGCCGCGCGCCCGGCGCGCCCTGCAGCAGGTGATCGCGGGCCAGGCCGGCATCTACGTCGACCGCGGGCCCGAGGCCAACCGCGCCTACAAGTTCTTCAACCCGGGCCTGTCCTCGACCGAGAAGCTCTTTGCCGAGCTCACCCGCGACCAGCAGGTCTTCACCGATTTCGTCGTCGACACCGGCCAGGTCGTCAACTCGATCGCCTCCCGCCGCGACGACCTCACCTCGCTGGTCTCGAACGGGAACGAGGCCCTCGGGGCGATCGCCCGGGAGTCGAGCTCCCTCGAGCGCGTCCTCGTTGCCCTGCCGCCGGCCCTGCGCCAGGGCAACACGACCTTCGTCAACCTGCGGGCGACGCTCGACGACCTCGACCCGTTCGTCGCCGCGGCGAAGGGCTCGACCACCGAGCTGCCCGGCTTCCTGCGCGACCTGCGGCCGGTCGCCGAGCGCTCGGTCCCGGTCTTCGACGACCTCGGGCACGCCGTCTTCGAGCCCGGCCCCGCCAACGACCTCGCCGACTCGCTGCGCGACGCCCCCGAGTTCGAGCGGCGGACCCGCGCCGCGGTCGGGCCGTCGATCGCCGCGCTCCAGGACTCGCTCGAGAACGTCCGCTTCGCGGCGCCGTACTCGCCGGACCTGATGGGCTTCGTGACCAAGTTCGCCGAGGCGACCGCCTACTACGACGGCAACGGCCACTACGCGCGCGCCTCGATCCCGGCGACCGGGATCTTCAACATCGACGAGACGACCGGGCAGCTGACGCCCCAGCCGGCGAGCCAGCGCTACGACCAGCTCGACTTCAACCCGAACCTGACCGCCTGCCCGGGCGCGGCCACGCAGCCCGCCCCCGACGGCTCGAACCCCTTCCTCGCCGACGGCTTCCTGCAGGACAAGTGCGATCCCTCCGACATCCCGCCGGGGGTCGGCTGAACCGGTGCGCCGGATCATCTCGACAGCCCTGCTCGCGCTCGCCGTCGGCGCCCTCTTCGTCTTCGGCAGCGGCGCCGAGGAGGACTCCGACGGCGCCTACGTCGTCCGCGGCGTCTTCGACAACGGCGGCTTCCTGGTCCCCGGCGAAGAGGTGCGCATCGCGGGCGCGAAAGTCGGTGTGATCGATTCGACCGAGGTGAGCCGCGAGGACGAGATCGTCGCCCTCGACCCCGAGCCGCACGCCGTGCCGGGCAAGGCGATCGTGGTGATGAAGATCACCGACCCCGCGTTCCAGGACTTCCGCGAGGACGCCTCGTGCATCATCCGGCCCCAGTCGCTCCTCGGCGAGCGCTTCGTCGACTGCCAGGCGACACAGGCGCGGGCACCGGGGTCGGAGCCGCCGCCCGAGCTTCCGGTGATCGAGGAGGGCGAGCTCGGCGCGGGTCAGCACCTGCTGCCGCTCGAGGCGAACGGCAAGGCGGTCGACCTCGACCTGGTCAACAACATCATGCGCCGGCCCTACCGGGAGCGCTTCGCGATCATCCTGAACGACCTCGGCGCCGGCCTCGCCGCGCGCGGGGACGAGCTCGGCGACATCATCGAGCGCGCCAACCCCGCCGTGCGCGAGACCGACAAGATCCTCGCCACCCTCGCGAGCCAGGACAAGACGCTGGCCCGGCTCGCCCGCGACTCGAACGAGGTGCTCGCCCCGCTCGCCCGCCAGCGCGCCAACGTCGCCGGCTTCATCGACAAGGCCGGGAACACCGCCGAGGCATCGGCCGAGCGCCGCGCCGACATCGAGCGCCAGTTCCAGCTCCTGCCGGCCACGCTCCGCGAGCTGCGCTCGGTGATGATCGAGCTGCGCCGCTTCAACGACGAGGCGACGCCGGTCTTCTCCGATCTCGGTGACGCGGCACCGTCGATCACAGGCGCGACCAAGGCACTCGGCCCGCTCGCCGACGCGGCGACCCCGTCGCTCACCTCGCTCGGCGACGCGCTCGAGGAGGCCTCGCCCGACCTGGTCGCCTCCGAGCCCGTCCTGCGCGACGTCGCCGACCTCGCCAACGCCTCCGCGCGGCCGGCCCAGAACCTCAAGAAGCTGCTCGGTGACCTGCGCAAGAAGGGCGGCTACGAACGGCTGCTCGGCGCCGTCTTCAACATCTCCGGCTCCGCCAACGGGCTCGACCAGTACGGGCACTTCCTGCGCACGCAGTTCCTCGCCTCGAACTGCACCGACTACGTGACCGCGCCGCTCTCCGGCTGTCAGGCGAACTTCATCCCGGGCGTCGCCGCCCGTGCCGCGACGAAGGCGGAGGACCTGAAGCGCGACAAGCGCGCAGCTGCGGAGATCCCCGCGCTCGACGCCCAGCAGTGGGAGCCGCCGGCGGCTCCCGACGCGTCCCCCGACGACCAGGCTCCCGCGCCGGGCACCGAGCTCGGTGACCTCTTCGGGGTCGGCGGCAGCCTCGATCCCGAGGCGAGCGCCCAGAGGCCACCGTCGGCGGGCGCGACGATGCGGGGCGCCGACGAGCTCTACCGATTCCTCCTGGAGCCGGGGCGATGAACCGCAATGTCTCCAGGATCACGGCGAGCCCGGTGATGATCGGCGCGCTGACGGTGATCATCTCCATCCTCGCCGTCTTCCTCGCCTACAACGCGAACAGCGGCCTGCCGTTCACGCCGACCTACAAGATCTCGAGCCAGGTCGAGAACGCGAACACGCTCGTGCCCGGCAACGAGGTCAGGATCGGGGGCGTCCGCGTCGGCCAGATCGAGGCGATCGAGCCGGTCGCGGACGACCAGGGCGCCGCGAACGCGAAGCTCGACCTGAGGCTCGACCCCCAGATCGAACCGCTCCCGGTCGACTCGACCGTGATCGTGCGCTCGCGCTCGGCGCTCGGCATCAAGTACCTCGAGATCGTCCCCGGAGACTCGGAGGAGGGCTACGAGGCGGGTTCGCTGATGCCGCTCACGGCGGCGACTCCGGAGCCGGTCGAGATCGACCAGTTCTTCGGCATGTTCGACCCGAAGACGCGGACCGCCATCCAGACGAACCTGCGCGAGTTCGGCAACACCTTCGCCGGCCGCGGCGGCGACCTCAACTCGGCGATCGGCGAGCTCCAGCCGCTGGTCGAGCGGCTGCTCCCGGTCGCGACCCTGATCGCCTCGCCGAAGACCCAGTTCGACGAGCTCTTCCCGGCGCTCGCCCAGGCCGCCGCCGAGGTGGCCCCCGTGGCCCAGACCCAGGCCGACATGTTCGTCTCCCTGGACGAGACCTTCGGCGCCCTCGCGAGCGTGGCTCGCCCGTTCATCCAGGAGACGATCACGCGCTCGGTTCCGGCCGAGCAGGCGCTGATCGACACCGGCCCGCGGATCAGGACGTTCCTCGGCCACTCCGCCACCCTCTTCCACGACCTGCGCCCGGGCGCCCAGGCGCTCGCCGACAACGCCCCCGCGCTCGAGGCGGCCGCCGTCGCCGGCGCCGAGGTCCTCCCCGGGGCGCCCGCGCTCAACCGCCGGATCCCGCCCGTCGCCGCCGCCCTGCGTCGCCTCAACGACGACCAGGCCGCCCGCACCGGCCTCAACCGGCTCACGCAGACGATGAACAAGCTCGACCCGACGCTTCGCTTCGCGACGCCGGCGCAGACCGTGTGCAACTACGGGTTCCTGCTCTTCCGCAACCTCGAGAGCACCTTCTCCGGCAGCGACGGCATCGGCACCTGGCAGCGCTTCCTCACCTTCAACCCGCCGACCGGCGGCGACGAGCCGAACAACGAGGGCATCCCCTCCGCGGTGACGGCGAACGGTCCCGGCGCCACCAACTACCTGCACGTGAACCCGTACCCGAACACCGCCTCGCCGGGCCAGAGCCCGACCGAGTGCGAGGCCGGCAACGAGCCGTGGCTCACCGGCCAGCAGGTGATCGGCAACGTCCCCGGCGACCAGGGCACGAGCACGGAAGGCCAGGGCTAGCGATGGCGCGCCGCACGGCCGAGCAGGAGCAGACCCGCGGCATCTGGTTCGGCGTCCTCATGGTGATCGTCCTCTTGTTCGGGACCTACGTCGCGTTCGCGAAGATCACGAAGAGGTTCCCGTTCCAGCCCAAGGGCCAGGTCGTCCGCGCGGTCTTCGACAACGCGGCGACGCTCGCGCCGAACTCACCGGTCCGGATCGCCGGGGTCAACGTCGGCGAGGTCACCGAGGTCGACGAGCTCGGCGATCAGGCCGAGGTCACGTTCACCGTCAGCGAGGAGGGGCAGCCGATCCACGAGGACGCGACGGTCGAGATCCGGCCGCGCCTCTTCCTCGAGGGCAACTTCTTCCTCGAGCTCGAGCCGGGGAGCCCGAGCGCGCCGGAGCTCGACGACGGCGAGCCCCTCAAGGTGACCCAGACCGCGACGGCGGTCCAGCTCGACGAGCTGCTCGACACCCTCGACCAGCCCGCCCGCGCCGACCTGCGCGACCTACTCGAGGGCTACGGCACCGCCCTCACTCACGAGCCGACCGCCGCCGAGGACGCGGACCAGGATCCGGACGTCCGCGGCGAAACCGCGGCGAAGGCGATCAACGACTCGTTCCTCTACGGCGGCGACGCGGGCAAGAACACGGCGATCGCCAACACGGCCCTGCTCGGGACCCAGCCCCATGACCTCTCGCGCCTGGTCCGCGCCCAGGCCCAGCTCTCCGCGGCGCTCAGGGACACCGGGCGCAACCTGCCCGACCTGATCACGAACTTCAACACGACCGCGGGCGCGCTCGCCGACGAGTCGGCCAACCTCTCCGAGACGGTCCGCCTGCTCGCCCCGACCCTCGAGGAAGCGACCCCTGCCTTGCGGGCGACCGACAGGGCGCTGCCGCCGCTGCGCCGCCTCGCGATCGAGGCGACGCCCGGCTTCGAGGAGCTGCCCGCGACGATCGAGGCCGGGACGCCGTGGCTGCGCCAGACGGCGGCGCTCCTGCAGCCGAACGAGCTCGGTGACATCGCCCAACTCACCCGGGAGTCCGCGCCGAACCTCGCCGAGGCGACGAGCGCCGGGATCGGGTTGATGCCGGAGATCGAGGACTTCAGCCGCTGCGTCTCGGACGTGCTCGTGCCGACCGGCGACATCGTCATCGACGACCAGTTCTCGACCGGCCAGCCCAACTTCCGCGAGTTCTTCTACGGCGCGGTCAACGGGTCCGGCGCCGGTGCGAGCTTCGACGGCAACGGCATCTACGCGCGCGTCAACGCGGGCGGCGGCGACATCCAGGCCCGCACGGCGAACCCCCGCACGCCCGCCCCGAACGACTTCCTCGCCGCCAACCTGGTCACGCCGACGACCGGCAGCCAGCCGGTGATCACCGACATGCCGCCGTTCCGCGGCGACGTCAAGTGCCACACCAACGCCGTGCCGGACCTGAACGGGATCGCGTCGGCGGTCGGCCCCCCGAGCCCGGAGGTGTTCACGCCGTGAGCAGGGCGATCCGGGAACACGCGCGCGACTTCATCGCGATGATCGTCCTGCTCGTCCTCGCGCTCGCGGTCCTGATCGCGATCCTCACGCAGCAGCGCGCCGCCTTCCCGGAATGGCTGCCGGGTCTCGGCGAGGACAAGTTCCAGCTCAAGGCCGAGTTCACCACCGCCCAGGCGGTGACGCCCGGGCAGGGACAGTCCGTGCAGATCGCGGGCATCCGCGTCGGCGGGATCTCCGACGTCGAGCTCGACCAGGGCGTCGCGGTGGTGACGATGGACGTCGACCCCGAATACGCCTCGGTGATCCGCGAGGGCGCGTCCTTCCTGCTGCGCCCGCGCACGGGCCTGCAGGACATGACGATCGAGATCGACACCGGCGCCGAGGACGGTGACCCGATCGAGGAGGGCTCGGTGGTGCCGAGCTCGCAGACGGCGCCGAACGTGAACCCGGACGAGATCCTCTCCTCGCTCGACGCGGACACCCGCGCGTTCCTGCGGCTTCTGCTAGCCGACGGCGCGAAGGCGCTCGGCGGCCGCGGCGAGGAGCTTTCGGCGGTACTGCGGCGCTTCGAGCCGACCGTGCGCGACATCGCCAAGTTCCAGGGGGCGCTCGCCTCGCGGCGGGCCAACCTGAGCAAGGTGATCCACGACTTCGGCTCCCTCGCCGAGGAGCTCGGCAAGCGCGACGACCAGCTCCAGCGCTTCGTCAACTCCTCGAACGAGGTGCTCGCCTCGTTCGCCAGCCAGGAGGAGGCGATCCGCGAGTCGCTGCGCGAGTTCCCCTCGACGCTCGAGGAGACCCGCACGACGCTGGCGAGCTCGGAGGAGTTCGCCAATATCGTCGCGCCCGCCTCCCGCCGGCTCACGCCGGCCGCGGAGGCGCTGGCGCCGGCCCTGCGCGAGCTGCGGCCGTTCCTCCGCCAGACGGTCGGGCCGATCAAGAACCAGATCCGGCCCGCGGCCCGCGAGATCGGCGAGCCGATCCGCGCCCTCAACTCGGCCTCGAAGGGGCTCGCGGCCTCGACCCCCGCGCTCCGGTCGGCATTCCAGGACCTCAACATCCTCTTCAACGAGATCGCCTACAACCCGCCCGGCGCCCAGGACGAGGGCTTCCTCTTCTGGATCTCGTGGCTGAACCACAACGTGAACGCCGTCTCCCTGCTCCAGGACGGCAACGGGCCGCTCCTGCGCGGCATCGTGATGATCACCTGCGGCAACACCCGCCTCGCGGAGCAGGTGGCGAGCCAGCGGCCCTTCCTGCGCCTGCTCTACGACGGCACGCTGACGCCGACGCCCGCCGAGATCTGCCCGCCGTCGAACCTCCCGTTCCGAAGCGAGCCGGGCGGCGAGGAAGGCGACGGCGGCGGCGCGCCCGATGCGGGCGAGGACACCGGCGAGGCCACGACCCCCGAGGCGACGACGACCACGACGCCGGAGACCACCACGACGACCGCCCCGCCGGCCGAGCCCGACGCGGCCGAGCCCGACGCGAGCCCGCCCGGGCCGGCCGAGTCGGCGACCACGACGACGACCGCGGACGGGACGGAGTAGAGGATGCAGAAGAAGGCACCGACAGTCGGCCAGATCCTGATCGCAATCGGCTTCGCGTTCTCCTGCTTCGGCCTGCTGCTCTTCCTCTGGCTCGCCTTCGGCGGCCCGGTCCCGCTCGCCTCCGAGGGCTACCGGGTGCAGGTTCCGTTCCAGGAGGCGACGCAGCTCGCCGTCGAATCCGACGTCCGCATCTCCGGCATCCCGGTGGGCAAGGTGAAGGCGGTCGAGCTGGGCACCGGCGAGAACAGCGACCGCGCCGTGGCCACGGTCGAGATCGATGCGGAGTTCGCGCCGATCCCCGAGAACACGCGGGCGACCCTGCGCGAGAAGACGCTCCTCGGCGAGACCTACGTCGAGCTCACCCCGGGCGAGAAGGGGGTGGGGACGATCCCCGAGGGCGGCGAGCTGCCCGAGGCGCAGGTCGCCGAGTCGGTCCAGCTCGACGAGATCATCCGCAGCTTCGACGACACGACCCGGGCCAACTTCCAGACCTGGATGCAGGACCAGTCGCTGTCGGTGATCGGCGGCCGTGGCTACGACCTGAACGCCGCCCTCGGCAACCTCGACCCGTTCGCCGAGGAGACGAACGACGTCCTGAGAATCCTCGACTCCCAGCGGCTGGCGACCCGCCAGCTCGTGCGCGACACCGGCGAGGTCTTCGACGCGATCTCGGCGCGCCAGGGCCAGCTGCGTGGCCTCGTCGAGAACACCGACGAGGTCTTCACGACGACCGCCGACCGCGACGCGGAGCTCGCCGAGACGTTCACGATCCTGCCTACGTTCCTGCGCGAGTCGGAGCTGACCCTGCGGCGCCTCGACAGGTTCGCGGCCGACACCGACCCGCTCGTCCAGCAGCTCCGCCCCGCGGCCCGCGAGCTCAGCCCGACGCTGGTCGCGCTCGGCGACGCCGCGCCCGGCCTGCAGCGCTTCTTCGAGGGCCTCGGCCCGGTCATCAACGCCTCGAAGCGAGGCCTGCCGGCGCTCGAGCGCCTGCTCGACTCCGACCTCCCGCCGCTGCTCAGCGAGGTCAACCCGACCTTCCGCAACCTCAACTCGCTGCTCGAGGTGGTCGCCGACTACCGCCACGAGCTCACCGCCCTGCTGGCCAACACCACCGCCACCACGCAGGCCGTGACGAGCCTGCCCGACGGCTCCTCGCCGCACTACCTGCGCGTGCTCACCACGCTCAACCCCGACACCGCGGCGGCGCTGCCGGAGCGCCTGCGGTGGGACCGCGCCAACCCGTACACGAAGCCGGAGGGCTTCAACGCCCTCGCGACGCACCTGCCGGTGTTCGACACGACCAACTGCTCCGCCGGGGGCGTCGCCATCCTCAACCCGGCCGACGCCAACGACCCGGACCTGCCGAACCGCCAGCCCGGCAACACGCAGTTCTTCGAGCGCTACCAGAAGTACGCGTTCGCCGGCAAGCTCTCGTCGGACGAGGTGCCGCAGGCGCCGTGCACGAAGCAGGGCAAGTTCGATTCGGTCGGCGAGCCCCCGCACGAGGAGACCGACTTCCAGCACGTTCGTCCCCAGAAGTAGGCGAGGCGCCGCATCGGACTTGACTGAGCGGTGTTGAATGAAAGGATCCCCCAGGAAGGGGGGTCGTCGAAACACCCGAGCGCCTGTGCGCCGGGAGAGAAGAGAGGAGTCATTTGATGCGCACATGGCGCAAGGCGGGCCTGTTCGGCGCGCTCACACTCGTGACGGCCCTGGCCGTCGGGGCGGTCTCGTTCGCCGGGGAGGCGACCCAGAACGGGGTCACCCAGTCGGCGGACCTCACCGTCAGTCCCACGAAGCTGCCGAAGAAGAAGACGAGGACGGTGGACCCGAAGGACGTCTCGCTGAACATCGCGGTCGGCATCCGCTCGGACGACCCGGTGAACAAGGTCCCGGGCGCGAACAGGGTCGAGCTCGACTTCGACAAGGACCTCACCTTCACCACGAAGGGCGTCCCGACCTGCAATGAGAACACGATCGCGACGCTGAACAACCAGCAGGCGAAGGATGCGTGCAAGAAGGCCTTCATCGGCTCGGGCAGCGCGGCGGCGACCTGCAGCGCGAGCGAGGACCCGCCGGACATCCCGGACGTGAAGGTGAACGCGTTCAACGGCCAGCCGCAGGGCAAGAACCCGGTGATCCTGCTGCACACCGACGCCAACCTCGGCGGCAACTCGACGATCACGATCCTGCCGGGCGTCCTCACCAAGGCGAGCTCCCCCTTCGGGCGGACCCTCAACGTGACGGTCCCGCCGCTGGCGGGCGGGGCGTGCTCGATCGTGGACTTCGAGACCACGGTCGGCAAGGGCCAGATCAACAAGAAGTACTCGGACTACGTCGCGGGTACCTGCAGGGACAAGAAGATCGACATGAACGGTCGCTTCTTCTTCAACTCCAATCCGCAGGGCGTCTCGCAGCTCGACCCCACGGATTCGATTCCGTGCAAGCCGAAGTCGTAGCCGCGTAGCCGCATCGAAGTTCCGCGAAGGGCGGCCTCCGGGCCGCCCTTCGCTTTTCATTGGCCGATCGCGAAGCGACACGGTGTCGAATCCGTAGTTCCCCGCAGGAAAGTAGGGGGAAAACAGCGGATGTGCCGGGGCCGGCGAACGGGCACGATGGACGCGCGGAGTTTGGACGGAGTCGAGCCCCAGTGGTGGCCCAGGGAAGGGTCTCTCCGTGAATTGGGGAGTCGAGCCCGGGAGGGATCCCGGGGTGGGCGCCCCGACATACCTAGGTACACCCCCCACCTAGGAACCCTAGGTAACACACCTAGGCATCCCCCTCCAGGTAGGGCGGCCTTCGGGCCGCCCTACCTTGCTTTCGGGGTCTTGCTGGACGGCGGAGCGCCGGCGTCCGTACTTTTCCGCCGCCCGATCGGTAGATGCCACCGATGAATCCGCGCCCCCATCGGCCTAGGTTTGATCGCATGCATGCTCGGCCGCCCGAGTCCTCGTCGTCCCCCCTGCGCGTGATCGTCTACGGCGGGGACATCGCCGCGCTCGAGACCGCCCTCGCGCTGCGACCCCTCTGCTGCGAGCGCTGCGAGGTGACCCTGGTCTCGCCGGTCCGCGACCTGCCGGTCCGCACCCACGCCGCCGGGGCCCCGTCGGCCGAGGGCCGTCCCGCCCGTTTCGACATCGGCGCCCTCGCTTCCGAGCACGGCCTCGCCTTCCGCTCCGACGCGATCGTCGCGGTCGACGACGAGCGGCGTGAGGCGCGCACGATCACCGGCAGCCGGATCCCGTTCGACGCGCTCGTGATCGCCTTCGGCGCCCGCCCGCGCGGCGCGATCCCGGGGGTCACGACCTGCTGGGGCGCCGGCGACGCCGGCGCCCTCGACGGCGTCCTCGACGAGATGCGCCTCGGCACGGCGCGCCGGGTCGCGTTCGCGATCCCGCCCGGCATCCGCTGGACCCTGCCGACCTACGAGCTCGCGCTCACCACGGCCCGCCGGATCCGGCGCGAAGGGCTGAGCGGCCGCGAGCTGATCCTCGCCACCTACGAGAGCCGGGCGGTGGAGCTGCTCGGCCCCGACGCCGAGCGGGTCGTCGCCCGGCGCCTCGCGGACGCGGAGATCGAGCTCGTCACGAGCCGCGAGCCCGTCGCGTTCGCCGAGGGTTCGCTGGTGCTGCGGCCCGGGGGTTCGATCGAGGTCGACCGGGCGCTTTCCATGCCCGTCGTGGAGGGGCCGCGGATCGCCGGGCTCCCGCGCGACTCCGAGGGCTTTCTCCCCGTCGACGGGTTCGGCCGCGTGCGTGGGGCCAAGCGGATCTGGGCGGCCGGCGAGGTCACCTCCTTCCCGGTCCGCGAGGCCGGGATCGCGGCGCAACAGGCGCTCGCGGTCGCCGCGTCGATCGCGGCCGAGGCCGGCGTCCAGGTCGAGTCCTCGCCCTTCCGGCCGTCGATCAGCGGCCTTCTACGCTCGCCCGGCGGGGCGCACCCGGGCACGAGCACGAACGGCAACGGCCCTTGGTCCCTGTGGTGGCCGCCCGAGCAGCTCGCCGGCGAGCACCTCTCGGCGCACATCGGCGCCAAGGTCGCCGTCAGCCCGCCCTCGGGCGAGGACTCGATCCCGGTCAGGGTCGAGCTCGGCCCCGACGGCACCAGGCTCGCGGGCGTGCGGTGCTAGAGCCAGATCCCGCCGGGCGGTCTAGATTAGGCGCATGAAGGGCGACGCCCGCTTGAGGGGCGCGCGGCGCGGGCTCGGGAACCTGACCGAGCGCGGACCGCGCCGGCTGGAGGATGGGAGCGGGCGGGCCGGCGTGGTCGCGGTCGCCGCCGCTCTCTTCGCGGCCACCTTCGCGTTGCGGATCGGCCTGGTCGACGAGACCGAGCTCATCTCGGTCCTCTGCCTGATCCCGATCGCGATGCTCGCGGTCGAGTTCGGAGTCGCCGCGGGGCTGCTCGCGGCGCTCGTCGCCTCCACCGCCGCCCTCGGCTGGGAGTTGGTCGGCGACGTGGAGCTGAGCGCCGTCGGCCACGCCGTCGAGGTAGCCGCCTTCTTCGCGGTGGCCATCGCCGGCGGTGCCTTCTCCTCCGGCGCCCGCCGGGCTCGCAGCATCCAGAACCAGCTGATCGAGTCCGCCCCCGATGCCCTGGTCGGCGTCGACGAGGACGGCGGGATCCTGGTCGTGAACGCGCAGGCGGAGCGCCTCTTCGGCTACGACCGCCAGGAGCTGACCGGGAAGCCGATCGAGCTGCTCGTGCCGGAGGACTCGACCGAGCACGAGCCGGGTTACGTGCGCAGCTTCTTCGAAAGCCCGCGCACCAGGCCGATCAACGTCGCGGTTGGCCTGCGGGGGCGCCACCGGCTCGGGCACGAGTTCCCGTGCGAGATCTCGCTCTCGGCGCTCGAGACCGGCAGCGGCACGATCGCGCTCGCCGCGATCCGCGACGTCACCGAGCGCACCCGCGCGGAGGAGGAGCTGCGCCGCGCCTTCCGGCGGCTCGAGGCGACCACCGACATCGCCCGCGCGATCGGCGGCGAGACCGAGCTCGACACCGTCCTCGACGCGATCGTCGAGCGCGGCCGGGCGCTGGTCGAGGCCAAGGGCCTGGTCGTGATGCTCGTCGAGGGCGACGGCCTGGTCGTCGCCGCGACCGCGGGGAACGTGGAGAGCGGCATCCACGGGATGCGGGTTCCCCTGGCCGGCCTCACCGCGACGGTCGTCCGCAGCCTGCAGCCGCAGCGCGTCGACACCCTGAAGGGAGTCGCAGGCGTTCCGGGGCCGGAGGGCCGGGTCGACACCTCGCCCTCGGCCGCGATCGTCGTCCCGCTCGAGTTCCGCGGCTCGGCGCTCGGCGTCGTCGCAGCCTTCGACCGCCGCGACGGCCCCGAGTTCTCGGAGGAGGACGAGCGCCTCCTGCTCGCCTTCGCCGCGAGCGCGGCGACCGCCGTCGCCACGGCCCGCGACGTCGCCCAGGACCGGTTGCGGCGCACGATCGAGGCCGCCGAGCTCGAGCGCAAGCGGTGGGCGCGCGAGCTTCACGACGAGACCCTCCAGGGGCTGGGCGCGCTTCGGGTCGCGCTCGCCTCGGCTCTCCGCGGCGGCTCGGAGAAGAGCCTGCGCGCGGTGGTCGCCACCGCGGTCGACGAGATCGCCGAGGAGATCCGGTCGCTGCGCAGCCTGATCTCCGAGCTCCGCCCCGCGGCCCTCGACGAGCTCGGCCTCGCGGCCGCGCTCGAGACGCTCAGCGAACGCAGCGCGAGCCTGGTCGGCCTCGAGATGGAAACCGACGTCCGCGTCGGCGCCAAGGAGGGTGAGGACCAGGGCCGGCTCGCACCCGAGCTCGAGAGCACGATCTACCGGCTGGTCCAGGAGGCGCTCTCGAACGTCGCCAAGCACGCCCGCGCCGAGCGCGTCTCGCTCAGCGTCACCGAGACCAACGGCTACGTCGACGTGCTGATCACGGACGACGGCGTCGGCTTCGACCCGGACGCGCCGAACGTCGGCTTCGGCCTGCAGGGCATGCGCGAGCGGGTCGCGATGGCCGGCGGCACGATCGAGGTCCGCTCGGCGCCCGGGCGGGGCACGAGCATCGAGGCGCGGCTGCCGACCGGCGACCCCGGGCCGGGCGGGCTAGCCGTCGAGCAGTCCCCGCTCGAGGGCGTAGCGGACCAGCTCGGAGCGGGTCGAGCGCCGTAGCTTCTGCTGGATGTGGGCGCGGTGGGACTCCACCGTGCGCACGCTCAGGTAGAGCTGCTCGGCGATCTCGTTGTTGGTGTGGCCGAGCGCGATCAGGCGCAGGACCTCGAGCTCGCGCTCGGACAGGTCGTCGTCACTCGACGGCTCGCGCTCGGAGGCGAGCTTGGCGCCGAGCTCGGGCTGCAGGTAGGTCTCCCCGGCCGCCGCCATCCGCACCGCCTTGACGAGCTCGGACTCCGCCGCCTCCTTGAGCACGTAAGCGCGGGCACCCTTCTGCATCGCCTCGCGCGCGAAGGCGGTCTCGGACTGCATGGTGAGGATCACGACCTGGGTGTCCGGAGCGCCCTCGCGGATGCGGGGGAGCGCCTGCAGCCCGGACTCGCCGGGCATGTTCAGGTCGAGGATCAGCACCTTGGGCTTGTGCCCCGCGGTGTACCGTGCGGCGCCCTCGGCGTCCTCGGCCTCGGCGACTACCTCGAAGTCCGGCTCGGCGTCCAGCAGCATCCGCAGGGCTGTCCGCACCACGCCGTGGTCGTCGGCGAGGACGATCTGGATCTTCTCTCCCTCGTCGCTCAAGTGGCGCGACCATACAGACCGCGGATGCGTCGGGCGGCGGCCCGGCGGCGGCGCCTACACGCGCTCGACCGAGCTCGGCCGGTCGCGCTTGCGCGAGAAGAGGTCGAGATCGGCGCGCTCGAGGAGGTCGCTCGCCGACATCCCCGCGTCGAGCTGGGCGAGCCCGCAGCAGAAGGAGAGCGCGCGCCCGTCGCTCGTCTCGACCACCGGGTCGAGGTCGGTGATCCGCGTGACCGCGGCGCTCGCCTGCTCCCCCGCCGCGCCCGGGAGGATCACGGCGAACTCGTCTCCGCCCCAGCGGAAGACGTGGTCCGCCGCCCGCTTCGCTCGCTTGAGCCCGGCGGCGACGGCCTCCAGGCAGCGGTCGCCCTCCAGGTGGCCGAGGCGGTCGTTCAGCTCCTTGAACCCGTCGAGGTCGAGCAGGGCGATGCTGAGCGTGGTGCCGCTTGCCCGAGCCCGGTCGATCTCGAGCTCGAGGGTCTCGTCGAAGGCGCGCCGGTTGCCGAGGCCGGTGAGCGGGTCGACGCGGGCCAGCGCCTCTGCGCTTTCGCTCAGGTCGCGCATCGCGACCCGCTGCGCCCGGACGTAGGTCATCAGCGTGAGCACGATCAGGCCGAGCAGGCTCCAGATCAGGAACTCGGTCGCGGTGCGCTCGGCGCCGGCCGCGCTCCAGCCTTCGTAGGCGAGCGGGAGGAACGCGGCGACGCCGGCGACGACCAGCACGGTCACGGCGCGGCGCGGCGGGTGGATGCCGGCGCCGGTGCCGATCCAGAGCAGGAGGACCTGCGAGTAGGGGCTGAACCACCCACCCGAGAGCCACGTCATGAGCGCGGTCTGGACGATCCCCAGGTAGGTGATCGCGAGCAGGGCGTTGAAGCCGAGGCCCTGTCCCCGCCTGCGGACGATGCCGCCGGCGACGATCGAGGCGACGATCACCAGGGCGGCGACGACCCACCCGGCGCCCCCGATCTCGGCGGTGGGCGGGCCGAGCGGTAGGTAGACGGCGGTCAGCAGGCCGCTCAGCGAGAGGATCAGGGCAACGATCCGGACCGCGTTCTCGCGATCCGCGCCGGCGTAGGGGTCGTCGCGCTCCGCGAGCGCGTCGAAGAGCCGGCGAATGACGATTCGCGGGGACGCTTGCGGTGGCGACGGAGCGCTCACTCCTATTAATGTCGGCTCGGCGGCGCGATCCTTGACCGCGCCACGGGGCGCGTTAGAGTCGCCCGGGCCGGGGGGAGAGACCACCAAAGAGGAGGCGTTCCAATGGGTTTCATGGATCGGATGAAGTCGGCCGCGGAGTCGGCCCAGGCAGCGACCAGCAAGGTCGGCGTCGGGGCCTCGGCTGACCAGATGGCGCTCGCGAACCGGGCGAAGAAGCTGATGGACTCGGGCGTGGACACGCCGGCGCGGATCGACTCGATGTCGCCGACGGGAAACACCGACACCCCCGGGGGCGCGGAGAACGTGATCACCGCCACGGTCGAGCCGGCCGGCGGCGCCCCCTACCAGGTCACCTTCAACCAGTACATCTACCCGTCGGCACCGTTCAGCGAAGGCGAAGCCGTGACCCTGAAGGTCGATCCGGACGATCCGAACTCGGTGATGATCTTCGGGAAGCGCTGACCACCGCGGCGCAGGCCGCGCCCGGGGGAGTGGTCAGGGTGGGCCCCGCCCTCGGTGGCGGGGCGCGTGACTGGCGGGTCAGGCTCGGCGTCGGTCTCGGCGTCGCGCTCGCCTACTTCGGCGCGGCCAAGCTCGGCCTCGGGCTCGCGTTCGAGACCGCGAACGTCACGGCGATCTGGCCCCCGGCGGGGATCGCGCTGGCGGCGCTGGTCCTCGGCGGCCCCCGGCTCTGGCCGGGGGTCGCGCTCGGCGCCTTCCTCGCGAACGTCACCACCGACGTCCCCCTCTACACGACGCTCGGGATCACGGCGGGCAACACGCTCGAAGCCATCGCGGGCGCCTGGCTCCTGCGGCGCGCGGGCTTTCGGCCGCGGATGCCGCGGGTCGCCGACGCGCTCATGCTCGTTTTCCTCGCCGGCGTCCTCAGCACGACGATCGCGGCCACGATCGGGGTCGCCAGCCTCGCCGCGGGCGATCAATTCTCGGACGAAGCGCTGTCGGTCTGGCGGGTCTGGTGGCTCGGCGACATGGGCGGGATCCTGCTCGTCGCGCCGTTCCTGATGGTGCTCGCGACGCACTGGCCGTTCCGCGAGCTCCCGGGGCGCGCGGTCGAGGGAGCGGCGATGCTGGCCTCGATGGCCGGCGTCGGGCTGCTCGTCTTCGGCGGCATGTCCGACACCGTCTTCCTCCTGTTTCCCTTCCTGATCTGGGCCGCGCTTCGCTTCTGGCAGCCGGGCGCGACGACGGCCGCGCTCGCCGTTGCGGTGATCGCGGTCGCCTACACGGCTGTCGGCTCCGGTCCGTTCGTCGAGCCGTCCGAGGATGAGAGCCTGCTGCTCGCCCAGCTCTTCGCCGGGGTCGCGGGCCTGACCGCGCTCGTGCTCGCGATCCTCTCCAGCGAGCGCACGCGGATCCAGCGGGAGACGGAGGAGATCGCGCACACGCTCCAGATCGCGCTGCTGCCGCCGCGCCTGCCGGCGATCCCCCAGCTCGAGACGGCCGCGTGGCACCGTCCCGGAGCGCGGGGGCAGGAGATCGGCGGCGACTTCTACGACCTCTTCCAGACGGGCCCCAGCGAGTGGGACGGGGTGATCGGCGACGTCTGCGGCAAGGGCCCCGCGGCGGCCTCGCTCACCGGGCTCGCCCGGCACACCCTGCGCGCGGTGGCCGAGCAGTCGCGGCTGCCCAGCGAGGCGCTGCGGCGGCTGAACCAGGCCGTGATCGACCAGGGCGAAGGGCCGAGCTTCCTCACCGCCTCCTACGCGCGGCTGGCGACGAGCCGCGAGGGGCACCTCGTCACGATCGCCAACGCCGGGCACCCGCCGCCGATCGTGGTGCGTGGTGAGGGCGAGCTCGAGGACGCGGGCGGCGCCGGGATGCTGCTCGGGGTCTTCGCCGAGCCGGTGCTCGAGGACCACCAGATCGCCCTCGTCCCCGGTGACGCGCTCGTCTTCTTCACCGACGGCCTCGTCGAGCTCGGCGAGGCCGGTGACGGCTTCGCCTGGCTGCGCGAGGTGCTGCGGGACTGCGCGGGCGGCTCGGCGGCGGCGATCGCGGACCGGGTCAGGCGCGACGCCTCACCGCGGGCCGAGCGGCTCGACGACGATCAGGCGGTGCTCGTGCTCTGCTCGGTCGCCGGCGAGGGGGGTCAGGGCTCGACCACGTTGCGGGGATCGGGCTTCTCGTCCGGGGGTGCCTGGCTGTAGTCGCCGAAGAGCCGGTCGCGCTCCGCGACCATCGCGGGGACGCCCTCGCGCTCGGCGCGCTCGATCCATGCCTTCGCCTCGGGGATGTTGCGCATGATCCCGTCCAGGATCGGCCCCAGTGTCTGGGTCGAGGCGAGGCCCATGTTCTCGTAGGCCTGGTTCACCATCAGCTTCATCGCCGCGAGCTGCGCGGGCGGCAGCGAGGCGAGCTCCTCGGCACGCTTGCGGACCGTCGCCTCGAGCTCCGCGAACGGGACCGCCTCGTTGATCAGCTCGGCGTCCGCCGCCTCGCGACCGGAGAGCGGCCTGCCCGTGAGCGCGTGCTCCTTCGCCTTGGTCAGGCCGAGGCGGTAGATCCACATGCCCGACAGGTAGGCGCCCCACATGCGCGAGTAGGGGGTCCCGATGCGGGCGTCCTCCGAGGCGATCACGAGGTCGGCACAGAGCGCGTAGTCGCTGCCGCCGCCGAGGCACCAGCCGTGCACCTGGGCGATCACGGGCTTCGGCGAGCGCCACATCGCCATGAACTTCTGCGTCGGCGCGAGCGCCTGCGAGGTGGTGCCGATGAAGTCCTTGCCCGGGTTCCACTCGCCGTCGTCGGTGAGCAGCTCGTCCCAGTGGTGAAAGCCGCCGCCGAAGTCGTAGCCGGCGCAGAAGGCGCGCCCGGCGCCGCGGAGCACGATCACCCGCACCTCGGGGTCGCGGATCGCGGCGTGGACGGCGCCCTCGACCTCGTCGGGCATCGGCGGCACGATCGTGTTCAGGGACTCGGGCCGGTTGAGGGTGAGGGTCGCGACCGGGCCGTCGGTTTCGTAGAGCAGCGTCTCGTAGGTCATCCGACGAGGATGACAGCGCCGCGGGCGCGACGGCGCCGCGCTTCGCCCGACCCGGCTCAGCCGTGGGGGCCGGGCGCCACCAGCCCCCGCTCGTACGCGTAGATCACCGCCTGGACGCGATCGCGGAGGCCGAGCTTGGCGAGGATCCGGGTCACGTGTGTCTTCACGGTCGAGCCCTCGATCACGAGCCGGGTCGCGATCTCGGCGTTGGATAGCCCGGCGGCGACCAGCTCGAGGACCTCGCGCTCGCGGCGGGTGAGCTCCTCGATCCCGGCGTCGCCGGGCCCGCTCGGCGCGGGGCTTCGGGCCATCTGCTCGATCACGCGGCTCGTCACCGACGGCGAGAGCAGGGAGTCGCCGGCGGCGATCGTGTGGATCGCGGCGATCAGCTCCTCGGGCGGGGTCCGCTTGAGGAGGAACCCCGATGCGCCCGCGCTGAGCGCGCCGAAGATGTAGTCGTCCTGCTCGAAGGTCGTGAGGATCACGATCTTCGCGTCCGGGAACGCCTCGAGGACCTCGCGCGTGGCCGAGATCCCGTCGAGGTCGGGCATCCGGACGTCCATCAGGATCACGTCGGGGTGGGCCACCCGGGTCCGGTAGACGGCGTGGCGGCCGTCGCTCTCCTCGCCGACGACGTCGATCGCGTCGTCGCTCGCGAGCACGCCGCGCAGGCCGGCGCGCATCAGGTCGTCGTCGTCGACGATCAGCACCCTGACGGGCTCCGCGCTCATCGGTCGCCATCCGCGACGGGCAGCCAAGCGCGGACCACGAAGCGGCGGCCCACGGCCCCCGCCTCGAGCTCACCGCCCAGCAGGGAGGCGCGTTCGCGCATGCCCACGATGCCGTGGCCCCCTCCGGTCCGTGCGGCCTCAGCGCCGGCCGGCAGCGGATTCGAGACGGTGAGCTCGAGCCGGCCGGCGTCGCGGGCGACCACGACCCGGGCGCTGCCGTCGCCGTGGCGGGCGGCGTTCGTGAGCGCCTCCTGGAGGATGCGGTAGGCGCCGTGATCGACCGCGGCCGGAGGCGGGGACCGTTCGCCGCTGCGGCTGACCGCGACGTCGAGCCCCGCGGCGCGGTGGCGATCGGCGAGGGCATCGAGGGCGGCGAGGCCCGGCGGCGGCTCCACCTCGCCGCTCGCTCCGCCGTTCTCGCGCATGATGCCGACGAGCTGGTCGATCTCGCCGACGGTCTCGCGGGCGACCTGCTCGATGGTCTCGAACTCGCCGCGCGCGCCCGCCGGGTCGGACTCGCTTCGCATCCGGCCGAGCCCGGCGTGGACGAGGATCACGTTGATCGCGTGGCCGGCCGAGTCGTGCAGGTCACGGGCGATCCGCGTGCGCTCCTCGGCGGCGGCGAGCCGGCGCTCGCGCTCGGCGTCGCGCTCGGCGCGCTCCGCGCGCTCCTCGAGGGCCGCGATGCGCTCGTGGCCGAGCCGGGTGCGCTCGCCGGCGAGCCAGGCGCCGCCCCAGAGGAGCGTGCCGAAGATGAGCTCGGTGCCCGGGAAGGCGCCCCGCTCGAGGCCGCTCGCCGTCGCGTGCGCGGCGAGCATGACGCCGACGAGGACGAGGACGAGCCAGTTGCGCGAGCGCGAGCCATCCGACGCTGCGGCGGCGAAGTAGAGGGCGAAGGTCGCGGCGAGCGGCGGCCCGGCGGGCCCGGCGATGCCGCTCAGGGCGATGCTGGCGAGGGCGGAGGTCACGAACACCGCGAGCGGCGCGGAGCGCCGGAAGACGAGCGGCAGGGAGGCGACGGCGAGCAGGGAGACGGTGACCGCGTCGAGCCCCTCGACGTTCTCCTGGGCGGCGGCGATCGCCGCGCGCAGCACCACCGACGCCGCGAAGACGGCGATCGCGAGCGCCGTGTCGGTGAGCTTTCGGTCGGCGAGCATCCCCACCCGGCCGAGGGTAACGGTGCTCCGCCGTGCCCGGAATCGTCCTCAGGGTGGACGTCCGTCCACCCTGCGGGGGACACCGAAATCCGTCCCGAGACCGATGAGTTCGGGGCCGTTCGCGCGTCAGGGTTGAGGTAGGGACATTCCCGATAGACGCCACGGGGCCCGCTCGCCAATCTTCCGCACCCAACCCGACCGCTGGAGGTAGACCTTGTCCGCACTCACCCGCTGGGTCCTCGCCCACAAGAAGACCGTCGTCATCGCCTGGGTCGTGCTCGCGATCGCCGGCATGGCCGCCGCCGGACCCGCGTCGGAGGCGCTCGAGGCAGAGTTCTCGGTCCCCGACAAGGAGGGCTGGGAGACGAACCAGGTGATCGCCGAGCGCTACGGCGGGACCGGGGGGGACACCGCGCCGCTCGTCCCCGTCGTCACCCTGCCCGAGGGGGAGTCGGTCGACTCACCCGCGGTGAAGGCCGACCTCGAGGGGCTCGAGGCCGATCTCGCCGAGGCCCTGCCGGGGGCGCGGATCGCCTCCTACGCGTCGACCGGCGACGAGACGTTCGTCTCCGACGACGGCACCACGACCTTCGCGGTGGTCTACCCGACGCCGGACCCGGACTCCGCCTTCGGTGAGAACCCGGCGGCCGAGAAGGCCGCGAGCGGGGTCCTCGAGGGCACGACCGTCGCCGGGGAGCCCGTGAAGCTGACCGGCTTCGACGCGCTCGCCGAGGACTCCGGCGCCGACTCGGACGGCCCGGGCGTGCTGGTCGAGGCGGTGCTCGGCGGTGTCGGCGCGCTGCTGGTGCTCGCCTTCGTCTTCGCCTCCTTCCTCGCCTTCGTGCCCCTGATGATGGCCGTGGTCTCGATCATGACCACGTTCCTGCTCCTGCTCGGCCTCACCGAGCTGACCTCGGTCTCGCCGATCGTGCAGTTCCTGATCGCGCTGATCGGGCTCGGCGTGGCGATCGACTACGCGTTGATCATCGTCACGCGGTGGCGCGAGGAGCGCTCGCACGGGCACGGCGGCGACGAGGCCGTGCAGCGGGCGATGGAGACCGCCGGCAGGGCGGTCGTCTTCAGCGGGATCACGGTCGCGATCGGCCTGTTCGCGCTGATCGCGCTGCCGTTGCCGTTCCTGCGCTCGATGGGCTACGGCGGCATGCTGATCCCGCTCGTCTCGACCCTGGTCGCGATCACGCTGCTGCCGGTCGTGCTCGCCAAGGTGGGCCACCGGCTCGACTGGCCGCACCGCCGCACCGACGACAAGGCCTCGCGCGCGTGGACGCGCTGGGCGGAGGCGGTCGCGCGGCGGCGCTGGGTCGCCGCCGGCGCCGGGATGGCGGTAGTGCTCGCCCTGGTGGTCGCCGCCACCAACCTGCAGCTCGGCGCCTCCGACGCGAACACCCTCGCCAAGTCGGGCGAGGCGAAGGAGGGCCTCACCGCGCTCGAGCAGGCCGGGATCGGCGAGGGCGCGCTGCTGCCGCACGAGATCCTGATCGAGGGCGACACCAACCCCGAGGCGGTTGCGGCCGAGGTCGCCGAGGTCGAGGGGATCCACGGCGCCGTCGCGCCGGCGAGCGAGCAGTGGCAGCGCGACGGGACCGCGCTCGTCGAGGCGATCCCCGTCCCCGACTCCGGCTCCGACGAGGGCGAGGCGACGCTCGAGGGCGTCCGCGACGCCGCCCACGGTGCCGGAAGCGACGTCCGCGTCGGCGGCCAGCCCGCCGCCAACGACGACTTCATCGACGCCGTCTACGGCAGCTTCCCGCTGATGATCGCGCTGATCACGGTGACCACGTTCATCCTGCTTGCGCGGGCGTTCCGCTCGCTGCTCCTGCCGCTCAAGGCGATCATCCTGAACGTGCTGAGCGTGGCGGCGGCCTGGGGGGTGCTCGTGCTCGTCTGGCAGGAGGGCTTCGGATCGGAGCTGATCTTCGGGATCGAGGCGACCGGGTCGATCCCGTCGTGGATGCCGCTGATGATCTTCGCCTTCCTGTTCGGCCTCTCGATGGACTACGAGGTGTTCATCCTCAGCCGGATGCGCGAGGAGTACGACCGCACCGGCTCGACGGAGGCCGCGGTGATCACCGGGATCGGCAGGACCGGCAGGCTGGTGACGAGCGCGGCGCTCATCCTCTTCCTGGCCTTCGTCTCCATGGCGTCGGGCCCGGGCACCGACCTGAAGATGATGGCGACCGGCCTCGCCGCCGGGATCCTGCTCGACGCGACGATCATCAGGGCGCTGATCGTGCCCGCCGTGATCTCGCTGATGGGCCGCTGGAACTGGTGGCTGCCGAGATGGCCGGCGCGTCTCCTCCGCGTCGAGCCCTCGGTCCTCGCCAGCCCCGAGCCGCGCCGGAGCGAGGCCTAGGTGTAAGACCCGGGCGAGCCGTCAAGGGCTGCGGTGCGCTCCGCTGAACGACGGCTCAGGGATTGCACCTAGCGACCCGCGGACGTTGGCGACGTTCCGTTGCCCAGGGCAACGCTTTGTCGACGACGTCCGGTCCGAGGGGGACAGGCCCGCCGGGCGCGACCGCCGGCCGCTACTTCGGCGGCATCCGCAGCGCGCCGTCGAGCCGGATCGTCTCGCCGCTTCAGCATCGGGTTGACGATGATCTTCGGCGGCCTCGGCCGCGTCATCGCACCCCGCGGTCCCGGACCGCTATCGCGCCCCGCCGGCGTCGAGGGCCGCGAAGAAGTCGGCCGCGACGGGAGCGGCGAATTCGCCGCCGGAGGGGCGGTCCTCGACCAGCACCGCGATCGCGATCCCGGCGCGGGCGGCGATGAACCAGGCGTGGGTCGGGGGCGGGTCGCCGGAGCCGTACTCGGCGGTGCCGCTCTTGCCGATCGGCTCGCCCTCGGCGCCGGCGAGCGCGGTCCCCGTCCCGGACACGACGACGTCGCGCATCAGCTCGCGCAGCGTCGCCACCAGGTCGGTCGGAAGCGGCTCGCCGGACTCGACCGGGTCATCGGCGAGCAGCCGCGGCCGGCGCCAGCGACCGTCCTCGATCGTCGCCGCCACCCCGGCCATCGCCAGCGGGCTGGCGAGGATC
Source organism: Solirubrobacterales bacterium (assembly GCA_036375215.1). Classification (GTDB taxonomy): domain Bacteria; phylum Actinomycetota; class Thermoleophilia; order Solirubrobacterales; family 70-9; genus DASUSH01. The sequence continues at coordinate 3,990 of DASUSH010000053.1, read as the reverse complement.
CGGCCCTGGCCGATCATCGAGGCCGCCTCCTCGACCTCGTCGCGGCCCGGCGGGACGCTGCCGGAGAAGGCGGGCACCGCCAGTTCGTACTTCCGGCCGAGCCCGAACTCCGTGCCCCAGCGCTCGAGGCCGTCGGGCGCGAGCCGGTCGACGAGCGAGACGAAGGCCGTGTTGCAGGACTCGGCGAAGTCGACGCTGAACGGCACCGCGCCGGCCGCGCTGCCCTCGAAGTTGCGGAAGAGCTTGCCGCCGACGTCGATCGTCGCGGGGCAGTCGACGGTCTCGTCCGGCGACAGCCCACCATCGAGGAGCGCCGCGGTCGTCACGACCTTGAAGGTGGAGCCGGGCGGGTACTGGCCTTCGAGGGCGCGGTCGAAGGTGTCGTCGACCGGGCGGTTCGCGGCCGCGAGGATGTCGCCGCCCGAGGCGTCGAGCGCGACGAGCGCGGCCTTGCCCTCCGTGCCGGCGAGCGCCTTCTCGGCCGCGAGCTGCACGGCCAGATCGAGGGTGGTCTCGAGCGGCTCGCCCTCGGCGCCGCCCGTCTCCATCAGCACCTCGACCGGCACGCCGTCGGCGCGGCGCGCGACGACTCGCCGCGTGGGCTCGCCCGCGAGCCGATCGTCGAACTCGGCCTGCAGGCCCCATTGGCCGATCACGTCGCCCGTCTCGAGGCCCTCGTCCTGCCGGAGCTGCTCCGCGGTGACCGGGCCGACCGCGCCCAGGAGCGCCCGCGCGAACTCCTTCGTCGGCGCCAGCGGCAGCTCGCGCCGCCCGAACTCGATCCCCCGGATCGGCTCGAGCTCGTCCTCGACCTCGGCGAACTCCTCCTCGCGCAGGGTGATCGCGGGGACGAAGTTGGTCGGCTCCGCCGCGGCGTCGATCGACGCCGCGAGCGTCTCGGCGTCAGCGCCGGTGTGCTCGGCGATCGCCGCGACCGCCGCCTCGCGATCGCGAAGCTCCTTCGGGATCACGCCGACCTCGACCACCGGTCGCGGGCGGACCAGCGCCCGCCCGTCGCGGGCGAGGATCGGGGCCCGTTCGGCTGCCTCCGCCTCGGTGCCTAGCCGCAGGCCCTCCGCATCGAGCTCGGGGTGGACGACGGTCTCGCGCCACTCGATCAGCCACTCGTCGTCGGCCTTCGTGAGCCGGACGCGGTCGTTGTCGTAGTCGAACTCGCCGATATCGGGAACGTCCCAGCGCATCGTCACGCTCGCGCGCGCATCGCCGTCGCGCTCGGAGAGGGACTCGACCTCGGCCTCGAGGGCGGCGCCGTCGAGGCCGTCGACGTTCGCCTCGAGCGCCTCGGCCACCTCCGCGGGGTCGCCGTCGGTGCGCGCCGCCGCAGCCGCGTAGTCCCCCTCCTCGTAGGCGGTGAGGAACCCGTCCAGCGCGGCCTCGGGTCCCTCGCCGCCGCGGAGCAGCAGGAAGGCGACGATGCCGCCCACCGCGACCAGGGCGGCGATCGCCACCACGGTCGGAAGGCGATTTCTACGGCTGCCGCGCGGCGGGGTCCCGCTCCCGAACTCCATCCTGTAGTTGTAGACGCGGGGGGAGGCGGCAACTGGTCGCCGCCCGGGCGAGCGCCGTCTCGTCCCCGCTTCTCACGCGGTCAGCCGGCGCGCTCGAGCTCGAACGCGACCTCGTCGACGTAGCACCAGCTCCACTCCTCGCCGGGCTCGATCGAGCGGATCACCGGGTGGCCCGTGGCGTGGTGGTGCGCGGTCGCGTGGCGGTTCGGCGAGTCGTCGCAGCAGCCGACGTGGCCGCAGGCCTGGCACATCCGCAGGTTGTTCCAGGTGTCGCCGTCCGCCAGGCATTCCTCGCAGCCCGGCGCGTCCGCGGGCGCGTCGAGGATGGTGATCGTGTCGAGGTGGGCGCAGACCGCGTCGGCGTTCCCGTCCCCGCCCGCGCATCCGGCGCCCGCCGCGGCGCCGTTCGCCGCCGCGAGGCGCACCGGCGACGCGCCCGCCTGGACGATCCCCGCGCCGAGCACCTCGACCCGCTGCCCCGGCGTGCAGGCGGCGATGTCGTGGTTCTCGTTCGCGAGACGGCGGCGCAGCGAGGCGAGCGCCGGCAGCCCGATCGCCGCCGGGATCCAGAGCACGAAGGCGCGGTACGCGATCACCGCGGAGATCGCCTCCACCGGCTCGACGCCGTAGAGGACGAGCGTGCCGATCAGGCCGGCGTCGACGCCGCCGATGCCGCCCGGGATCGGGATCAGGTTGCCGAGCTGGCCCACCAGGTAGGCGACGAGCAGGATGCCCGCGGCGGGCACCGGAAAGCCGAATGCCGCGAAGCACGCGCCGAGCATCGCGACGTCGAAGAGCATGTAGCCGGTCGCACCGATCAGAAGGGCGGGATCGCGCGAGCGCAAGAGCTCGACCGCCTCGCCGATCCCGTCGGAGAGCGCGGCGAGGCCCTTCGACAGCTTCGGCTTGCGCAGGCGGGCGGCGAGCGCGCCGGCGCCGCTGCGGATTCCCAGCGCGAGCAAGATCGCCGCGACGCCCGCGGCGGCCGGGATCAGCGCGAGGGCGAGGCTCTCCGAGCCGGAAAGCGCCCCGGTCGCGAGGCCGGCCCCCGCGAGGACCAGGAAGGTCACGTTGGCGAGGCTCGTGATCAGGAAGAAGGCGACCGTGCGGCGGGCGATGTGCCCGGTGTCCATGCCGCCGCGGCGGAGGATCCAGACGCCGAGCGCGAGCCCGCCCGCGCCGCCGACCGACAGCAGCGCGTTCGCGGCCAGCTCCGACATCCCGATCTCGAAGCTCGTCCGGTAGGGCATCCGGGTGCAGAAGACCGCCCGGAAGGCGGCCACGTAGGAGAGGCACGAGCCGAGCTGGAGGAGGCCCGCGACGACGAGCCACCCCGGCTTCGCCTCGGCGAAGCTGTCGCGCAGGTCGCCGAGGCCGGGGACGAGCGCGATCACGGCGACGATGGCCGCTCCGATCGCGGCGAGGATCAGCGCGTGGCGCCGGACGCTCGAGGGTTCGAACTCCTCGGGCAGCGGATCGGCGATCGCCTCGATCTCGGACGTGGAGAGGGTCCTGGCGCTCGCCTCCATGCCCCCTTGTTGTAGCGGGGGAGGACCGGCGGCTGGAGGAGCGAGGTCGTGCGAGCCGCGTCCACGCCCGTCCCGTCGCCTGAAGCGGTCAAGCCGAGCCGCCGCCCGTTTGCCGCGACCGGACTTGGGTAACCGGCACTTCCGCGATCGGACGAGAACGTCGCCCGATCGGAGCAGGGCTGGATCGAGACGAGGGCCGCGGTCACCGCCGCCCCCGAACGCTCCACGCCAGATCGATCCACAGGAGGAACGACATGGAAGCACGCACCACCGGCGCGTACGACGCTCCGGCCGAGGGCCGGGTTCGTCGCATGGCGACCGAAACCAAGCAGGCGTTCAAGACCACCGAGTTCTGGGTCTACGTCACGATGCTGCTCGCGATCCTGATCGCGGGCACCGTGGACAACTCGGAGGGATCGCAGTTCGGCGCCGACGACGTCTGGCTCTACGCGACGATCCTGACGGGGGCGTATCTGCTCAGCCGGGGCATCGCCAAGTCCGGCAGCCGTGATCCGTACTGGGGCCATCCCGGTGTCGCGGGCGGCAACGGCGATGGCCTGGGCGACCGCGTGAAGGCGGCCGCGCAGGTGCTGACCGACGGCCAGCAGGACGGCACCAACGAGCAGACGACGACCGCGCCGGCGGCGCCGCGCAGGTAGCCGAAGCGCCGATCCGTACCCGGAACACGACCGAAGGAGGCACCACATGGGACTCACCGACAAGGTGACTGGCAAGGCCAAGCAGGCCGCCGGCGACGTAGCCGGCGACTCCTCGCTTCGCCGCGAGGGCAAGGACGAGGAGCGCAAGGGCGAGAAGAAGGAAGAGCTCGAGCGCGCCGACGAGAAGGCCGACGAGAAGGCCGACGAGGTCGCCGACCTCGAGCGCAAGACCTGATCGAGGTCTGAACCCGGCCGGGCCACGTGGCCCGGCCG
>DASUSH010000052.1:0-54162 GCA_036375215.1 Solirubrobacterales bacterium | reverse complement strand
CCGCGGCGGACGCCGGTAACACGATCGCTCACAACGGGGACGACGGCGTAATGGTCCTCGGCACCGGCAACCGCGTCCTCGGCAACTCGATCTTCAGCAACGGCACCGCCGCGGGGGACCTGGGGATCGATCTCGACGGCGATGGGGTCAGCGCCAACGATGGGGCGGGCGACTCGGACACCGGTCCAAACAGGCTCCAGAACTTCCCCGTCCTCACCGGAACGCAGACGAACTCGATCGATACGACCGTCCAGGGGACGCTCTCCACGACCGCGTCGAGGAGCTTCCGCGTGGAGTTCTTCTCCAATGCCGCCTGCGACACCGCCGGCAACGGCGAGGGCAGGACATTCCTCGGTTTCGTGGACGTGACGACCGACGTATCAGGTGCGGCGACCATCGCAGCCACAGTCCCACCGTCGACGGTAGGCCAGCAGGTGACGGCCACGGCGACGGACCTGACGACCAACGACACGTCGGAGTTCAGCGCCTGCCAGACGATCGCGTCGAAGGCCGAGCCGCCGCCGCCCCCGCCGCCCGATCCGGGCACCGGCGGCACTGGCGGCGGTGGCGGTGGCGGTGGCGGCGGCGGTGGTGGCGGCGGCGGCGGGAGCACGCCGCCCCCCGACACCAGGGCGCCTCAGCTCGATACCGGCGGCGACGAGAAGCAGGACAGCGACAAGAAGGTCAAGGTCGAGGTCTCTTGCGACGAGGCCTGCACGGTCGACGGCGAGGGCACGATCAAGGTCCCGGAGAAGTACAAGGACAACGGCAAGGTCAAGTCGAGGGAGAAGTTCGACCTGAAGGGCGCCGACGAGATCGACCTCGAGGCCGGCGACACGGAGAAGCTCAAGCTCGAGTTCAAGAACAGGGCCGCGGACCTCGTCGAGAAGGCGCTGAAGTAGAAGGAGAGGTCGACCGCGAAGGCGACCGCGACCGCGACCCGACGCCGCCGGCAACGAGACCGTCGCCGACAAGTTCGAGATCAAGGTCAAGAAGTAACGACCCCTTTACGCGCGCACCTTCCATAATGGGCGGGTGAGCTCCCTCCCTCAGCAGCCGGTGTCCCCGGCGATCGAGGACGCCGAGCGCGAGAAGGCCCGGGCGGACCACGACTCCGCCGCGACGCCCGAGCTCGAGGACCCGGCGCTCTTCTTCAACCGCGAGCTCTCCTGGCTCGACTTCAACGACCGCGTCCTGCAGCTCGCCGAGGACCCGTCGGTGCCCCTGCTCGAGCGGGTCAAGTTCGCGGCGATCTACGAGAACAACCTCGACGAGTTCTTCATGGTCCGCGTGGCCGGGCTGCACGACCAGGTCGATGCGTCGCTCGAGGCGCGCGGCGCCGACGGGATGAGCGCGGCCGAACAGATCGAGGCGATCCACGAGCGCGCGATCGGGCTCCGCGCCCGGCTCGAGCGCTGCGTCGAGCGCGACCTGCGGCCCGCGCTGGCCGAACACGGCATCCGCCTGATCTCCGCGGACTCCGCGTCCGCGGAGGAGCGCGCGGAGCTCGAGTCCCTCTTCGAGCGCCAGATCTTCCCCGCCCTCACCCCGCTCGTGATCGGACTCGGCCGGCCATTCCCGTACATCTCCAACCTCTCGCTCAGCCTCGCCGTGGTCCTGCGCGACCCCGATCAGGGCACCGAGGTCCTCGCCCGGGTGAAGGTCCCGAAGGAGCTCCTGCGGCGCTTCCTGCCGCTCGGCGACGGGACCACGTTCGTCCCGCTCGAGGACGTGATCGCGGCGAACCTGCCCGCGCTCTTCCCGGGCATGGAGGTCGTCCGCCACGCGCTCTTCCGGGTCACTCGCGACACCGACTACGACGTCTCCGACGAGGCGGACGACCTGCTCCAGGCGGTGGAGGACGAGATCCGCCGCCGTCGCTTCGGCGAGGTGATCCGGCTCGAGGTCGAGGCCGGGATGGACGAGCGCCTGCGGGCACAGCTGGTCGAGGCGCTGCGGATCGAGGAGGACCAGGTCTACGAGGCGGGCGGGCTGCTCGACCTCTCCGACCTCTTCGACATCGCCGACGTGCACGGCTTCGGCGAGCTCCGCTACCCGTCCTTCGCCGGGACCACGAAGCCGCGCCTTCAGGGGGAGGACGGCCGCGAGGCCGACGTGATGGCGGCGATGCGCGAGGGCGACCTCCTCGTCCACCATCCGTACGACTCGTTCGCGACCTCGGTCGTCCCGTTCGTGAAGCAGGCGACCGCCGACCCCGACGTGCTCGCGATCAAGCAGACCGTGTACCGCACGAGCGCCGACTCGCCGCTCGTGCCGTCCCTGATCGACGCCTCCGAGCGCGGCAAGCAGGCGGTCTGCCTGGTCGAGCTCAAGGCGCGCTTCGACGAGTCGGCGAACATCGGCTGGGCGAAGAAGCTGGAGGAGGCGGGCGTCCACGTCGTCTACGGGATCCCGGCGCTGAAGACCCACGTGAAATGCGTGCTCGTCGCCCGCCGCGAGGGCGACGGGGTGCGCCACTACATCCACGTCGGCACCGGCAACTACAACCCGAAGACGGCGCGCCTCTACACGGACATGGGGCTGTTCACCGCCGACCCGGAGCTCGGCCAGGACATCGCCGAGATGTTCAACTACCTGACCGGGTACTCGCGACCGCGGCGCTACCGCAAGGCGCTGGTCGCGCCCTTCAACCTCTACGAGGGCATCATCGACCAGATCGACCGTACGATCGAGGCCCACACCCCCGAGAACCCGGCCCGGATCCGGATGAAGATGAACTCGCTGCTCGACGCGGCCGCGATCCGGGCGCTCTACCGGGCCTCGCGCGCCGGCGTCCCGATCGAGCTGAACGTGCGCGGCATCTGCGCGCTGCGGCCCGGGGTGGAGGGCGTCTCCGAGACGATCGAGGTCAGCTCGGTCGTCGGCCGCTTCCTCGAGCACTCCCGGATCTACGCGTTCGAGCGCCCGGGCGAGGAGCCCCGCGTCTACATCGGCTCCGCCGACCTCATGCCTCGCAACCTCTACAACCGGGTCGAGCTCGTCGTCCCGGTCGAGGACGGGCGCGCCCGCGGCGAGATCCTCGACGTGCTCGATCGCTCGCTCGCCGACAACACGAACGCCTGGGACCTCGACTCCTCGGGCACGTGGACGCGCCGCCGGCGCGACCCCGAGAACCCCCGAAGCGTCCACGCCGAGCTGATCGAGCGCCACCTCTCCCGCGCCGCCGAGTCGGCGACCTCGCTGTAGAACCCATCGGGTAGAAAGCCGTGATGCCGGAAACGCTCGTCCAGGTCGAGGTGCTCCCCGAGAAGGACCGCACGCCGGTCGCACCCGACGGCGCGGTCCAGTCCACCCAGGCGGCGACCGCGACCCTGCCCGCGAGCGTGCTCGCCGAGCTCTGGCGCCGCGAGTACCTGGAGCGCCTCGCGCGCGCCTACTGGGCCTACCTGAGCAAGGTCTCGCTGGGCCTGATCAGGGTCGTCTACGCGCCCGACTCCCGGACCGTGGTCCTGCTCACGCGGCGGCTGCCGCTGCTGCGCTTCCACGCCCCCGAGTACGAGGCGGAGCCGGAGGAGGGGAGCGTCACCTGGCGCATCGACCGCGGCCTGCTCGTCGCCCACGAGGGCCGCGGCCAGGGCTTCCTGCGGATCGAGGTCCGTAAGCTGGAGGAACCGGGGCGCCTCCACCTGAGCGTCTCGGTCCAGAACTTCTATCCCTTCATCCGCGGCCGTGGTCGCTTTGCCCGTTTCGGCGCTTGGCTCTACGGGCAGACCCAGGTCCGCATCCACCGCCTCGTGACCTACGGCTTCCTCCGCTCACTCGCCCGCCTCGACCTGCCGCCCTTGCGGATCGGCTCGCTGCGCGCCGAGATCGAGGCCCCCGGGGGCGCGGGCTGATGCGCGTCCTGGTCGCCGGCGCGACCGGCTTCGTCGGTCGCGCCCTCGCCCCCGAGCTGCTCGAGCACGGCCTCGAGGTCCGCTGCCTGGTCCGTTCGGCCGACAGCGAGGCCGCGGCCGAGCTGCGCGAGGAGGGCTGCGAGCTCGTCGTCGGCGACGTCACCGAGGACGACGGCGCGCTCGAGCGCGCGCTTCACGGCGTCCAGGTCGCCTACTTCCTGGTCCACATGATGGGCCGGGTCGACGACTGGGCCGAGCAGGAGCGGCTGGCGGCGCGGCGGTTCGGCGCCGCGGCGAGCGCGGCGGGCGTCGAGCGGGTGATCTACCTCGGCGGGCTGGGTGGCGACGACGACCCGACCCACGGCCGCGGGCGACCGGGGATCTCCGCCCACCTGCGCAGCCGCCACGACGTCGCGATCGCGCTCGAGGAGACCGGCCCGCCGCTCACCTACTTCCGGGCCGCGATGATCGTCGGCGCGGGCAGCGAGTCCTACGAGCTGCTGCGCTCGATCGTCCAGCGCCTGCCGGCGCTCCCCACCCCGGACTGGCTGAGCTCGAAGACGCAGCCGATCGGCATCCGCGAGACGGTCGCCTACCTGACCGGCGCGATCGAGGTCCCCGAGTCCGCCGGCCGCGAGATCCAGATCGGCGGCCCCGACCTCCTCACCCACCTCGACATCGTCGACGCGATGTCGCGGGAGATGGGCCACAACCCGAAGCGCCGCCTCGCCAAGCGGAAGGCGTTCGACGCCGTCCTCGACGCGGCCGCGACGCCGCGCGCCGTCGCCGCCGCCGCGGGCGCGGTCACCACGGGCAACGACCAGGTCGCGAGCGCGATCGCGCTGGGGCTTCCCGGCGACACCGTCGTCACCGACCCCTCCGGCATGGCGCTATTCGACGTCCGGCCCGAGCGGCTCTCCGTCGTGATCCACCGCGCGATGGAGGAGGCCGAGGACGAGGCCCGCTCGTGAGCGACGCGGTCAGCGCCGAGATCGAGATCGCCGTCCCGCCGGAGGAGGTCTACGAGGTGATGATGGACCCGGGCCGCCTCGGCGACTGGGTGACGATCCACCGCGAGGTCTCAGGCGCACCCGATCCGCCCCTCACGGTGGGCGACAGCTTCGAGCAGAAGATGGCGCTCGCGGGCAAGTCGTTCAAGGTGACCTGGACCGTCACGCGCGCCGACGCGCCGAGCGCCGCCGACTGGGAGGGCAAGGGCCCGGCCGGCTCGGGGGCCCGCGTCTCCTACCGGATCGACGCGGCGGGGGAGGGCTCGAAGGTGCGCTACGAGAACGAGTTCGACTTCCCGGCCGGGTTCCTCGGCTCGGTCGCCGGCCGCCTGCTGGTGCGCTCGCCCGCGAGGAAGGAGGCCGAGAAGACGCTCGCCCGGCTGAAGGAGCTGCTCGAGGGCTAGGCCGTCGGACGACCGCCGGCGTCCGCCCGCCCCGGCGAACCGGGACGGGCGGGGCTCGCCGGGGGGCTACTCGAACTTCTCGGGGAACTGGGCGATGATCCCGCTGCTGAGCGCGTCGGCCATCTTCAGGATGTGGTCGTGGATGTGGTCGTAGGTGCGGACCTCGGCCACGTGGTCTCCCTGGAGACGCTGCGTCGCCTCGAGCAGCGTGTCGTCGAGATGCTTCTTCATCATCGAGCGCATCGTCTTGCGCGGCCAGTTGTCTCGGTTGGCGGCGCTGAGGAAGTCGGCGATCTGGTTGCCGTTCCGGTACCACTCGGCGCTCTCCCGCTCGACGCCCGCCTGATCCCCGGCCTTGGCCGCGGTCAGCAGCTCGACGGCCCCGTTGATGTGGCCCTCGAGCAGGGCGGTCAGTCGGGCCGCCGCCTGCTTGCCGTAGAACGGCCGGATCGCATTGCCGATGTCGCTCTGGTTGCGGATCAGGCGGGCGACCGTCGGATCGAGATCGTCGAGATCGTCGACGAACGAGACGATCGCGAGGCGGGTCCATGTGACGTGGTCCTCCCAGAGCTTTCGCATCTCGTCCTGGAAGGCGTGGCCGGCCTTGGTGTGGATCGCCGCCGACGCGAGCGCTTCGTGCGAATGCTGCGGGGTCGCCTGCTCGCCGGCGGAGGCGACGTGGTCGTCGCCGGCGCCGAGGCCGAGCGCGACCGCCGCCACCGCGACGAATGCCGCCACGGCGAGGGCGGCGCGACTCGACCAATGGCGGAGTGCGGTTGCTGATCTCATCTTGGGACTCCTGTGTCCGGAGCACGAACTCGTGCTGGTTTCTGGATGCCCCGTTGGCGCCCGCCGCGCGCCGGTTCTTACGTCGCCGAGGTCGCTCTCGCTAGCCCTCGTCCTCCGCGAGGGCGCGCCGCAGCGCCACGTCAAACCCGACCGGCTCGACGTCGAAGAGCGCCATCCCGGAGGGGTCGGTCACCACGGTCTCCGAGCGCAGCCCCTCGATGAGCGGACGGGCGACGCCGGCGTCGACCGGGGTGACCAGCCCGATCCAGAGCGAGGAGAGCCACGGCGTGAGGAGGGGGACCGGCACCCGCGGCCGCGGGCTCTTCCCGAGCGCCTCGGCCATCCCGTCGAGCATCTCGCCGTAGGAGAGGACGTCGGGGCCGCCGAGCTGGACCTCGTGTCCCTTCGACGCCTCGACCTCCGGGGCGGCGGCGAGATAGGCGATCACGTCGTCGACGGCGACCGGCTGCGTCGGCGTCTGCAGCCAGGCGGGGGCGATCATCACCGGCAGCCGCTCGACCAGGGAGCGGAGCGTGCGGTAGGACTCGCTGCCCGAGCCGACCACCATCGCCGCCCGGAAGTAGGTCAGCGGCGGTCCCTCGGCGGCGAGGATCTCGGCGGTCTGCGCGCGGCTTCGCAGATGCTCGGAGCTGGGCTCGTCGCCGAGGCCGCCGAGGTAGACGACGCGGCCGACGCCCCCATCGCGCATCGCCGCCGCGAAGTTGCGCGCCGCGCGCTGCTCGCGCTCGGCGAACCCGGCGTCGCCGCCGCGGCCCATCGAGTGGACCAGGTAGTAGGCGAGATCGATCCCCTCGCCGGCACCGTCGAGGCTGTCCGACTCGAGCACGTCGCCCTCGTGGAGCTCGCATCCGGCCCGCTCGAGCTCGCGGGCGCGGTCGCGGTCGCGGTCGCGGACCAGGCAGCGGACCTCGTGGCCCTCGTCGAGGAGGCGACGGGCGAGCCTGCCGCCGACGAACCCGGTCGCCCCTGTGACCAGCAAGCGCATACGGGGAATCTAGATGGCCTGGATGGATCCGGATGGCTAGCGTCCCGGCCGATGACCTCGATCGTCTGGCTGCGGCGCGACCTGCGCCTCCACGACCATCCGGCGCTGCGCGCGGCGCTCGCGGACGGCGAGCGCGTCGTCCCCTTCTTCTGCTTCGACGACCGCCTCCTGCACGGCCGTCACTCCTCGGGCCCCCGAACGCGGTTCATGCTCGAGTCCCTGCGCGAGCTCGACCGCGCCCTGCGCGAGCGTGGTTCCGGGCTCGTGGTCCGCCACGGCCCGCCGGAGCGCGAGCTCGCCTCGCTCGCCGCCGAGGTCGCCGCCGGCGCCGTTCACTTCACCGCCGACGTCAGCCCGTTCGCCCGGGCGCGCGGGAGGCGAGTGGCCGCGGCGCTGCGCGGATCGGGCGTCGAGCTCCACGCCCATCCCGGGCTCACGGTCGCCGACGACGCGAGCGCGATCGTCACCAAGGCGGGCAAGCCGTACCGGGTCTTCACCCCCTACTACAACGCCTGGGCGGCGAGCCCGCGCCGCGAGCTCCTTGGCCCTCCGCGCTCGCTGCCGCCGCTGTCATCGCGGCTGGCCAAGGGGAGGCTGCCGAGCGCCGAAGCCCTCGGGCTCTTGGAGCACGTGCGCGAGCCGTCGCCGGGCGGGGAGGCCGAGGGGCGCCGCCGGCTCGCCGCCTTCCTGCGCGACGGGGTCGCCGAGTACGCCTCGACCCACGACGCGCTCGGCGAGGACCGCACCTCGCGGCTCTCGGCCTACCTGCGGTTCGGCTGCGTCTCCCCGCGAGAGATCGAGGCCCGGCTTCCCGGCGGCGCCGGCGCGGCCGAGTTCCGCCGCCAGCTCTGCTGGCGCGACTTCTACCACCAGCTCCTCCACCACCACCCCCGCAACGCGCGCTCGGAGATGCAGGACCGCTACCGCGGCAGGCTCCGCTGGAGCCGCTCGCGCCGGTCGTTCGATGCCTGGTGCGACGGCCGGACCGGGTTCCCGCTGGTCGACGCGGCCATGCGCCAGCTCCGCCGGGAGGGCTTCATCCACAACCGCGCGCGGCTGGTCGCCGGCTCCTTCCTGACCAAGGACCTCGGCATCGACTGGCGCTGGGGCGAGCGCTGGTTCATGCGCTGGCTCATCGACGGCGACGAGGCCAACAACAACGGCAACTGGCAGTGGATCGCCTCCGTCGGCGCCGACCCCGCGCCGGTCTTCCGGCGGATCTACAACCCGGCCCGCCACGCCGAGCGCTACGACCCCGAGGGCGCCTACGTCCGCCGCTACGTGCCCGAGCTGCGCGACGTCCCCGCCGAGCACCTCGGCGAGCCCTGGCGGATGCCGGACGCGCTCCAGCGCGAGTGCGGATGCGTGATCGGCGCGGACTACCCCGAACCGATCGTCGACCATGCCGAGGCCCGGCGCGAGGCGCTCGACCGCTACCGGGCCTGAAAGCCGAGAGGCCCGCCCCGCCGAAGCGGGACGAGCCTCTCGAACGGCAAGCCCTGGGGGCGGCTACGAGCCGGGCGCCTCGTCGGCCTCGTCCTCGCCCTCCGTCTCGGCCTCGTCGCCGACGACGTTGAATCCCTTGTCGAGCTGGACGTCGACCTGGCTGCCGTCGTCGAGGGTGACCTCGACCTCGTAGTAGCTCTCCTCGTCCCCGACCTCCGTGTCGGTGACGGTGCCCTCGCCTGTGTGCGCGAGGGCCGCGGACTCCGCCTCCGCGAGCGCGGATCCCGAGATCGGCTGTTCGTTGTCGGACCCCGAGCCGGCTGTCGCGATCGCGGCGCCCCCAGCGGCGAGAGCCACGATCGCGGCTCCACCGGCGATCACCTTGGTGCGCTTGCTCATCGGACTACCTCCATCTCGCTTCCATTCTGATGCACGACTTCTACCGCGGCGCGATGAGACGGCGATGAGACCGTGTCGGAAAGCCCGAGCTGCCCGATAATCCACTCATCTCGTTCTCATCTTCCGCCCCGAGGCTTCACCGATGAGGGTTCTCGTCGTCGAAGACGAGCACAAGATGGCGGCTCTGATCGGCCGTGGCCTGCGCGAGGAGGGGATCGCGGTCGATATCGCCGATCGGGGCGAGGACGCGCTCTACCGGGCGGCCGCGACCGAGTACGACGCGATCGTCCTCGACGTGATGCTGCCCGGGATCGACGGGTTCGAGACCTGCCGCCGCCTGCGCGAGGACGGCGTCTGGTCGCCGGTGCTGATGCTGACGGCGCGCGACGCCGTCTCGGACCGGGTCGAGGGCCTCGATCGCGGCGCCGACGACTACCTGCTGAAGCCGTTCTCCTTCGCCGAGCTGCTCGCCCGGCTGCGCGCGCTCGGCCGGCGCGGACCGGTCGAGCGCCCGGTGGTGCTCGAGGTCGGCGAGCTGCGGCTCGACCCGGCGACGCGACAGGCCTGGCGCGGCGAGAGCGAGATCGCCCTCTCCGCCAAGGAGTTCGCCCTGCTCGAGACCTTCATGCGCAGGCCCGGCCAGGTGCTCACGCGCTTCCAGCTGCTCGAGCACGCGTGGGACTACGAGTACGAGAACCGCTCGAACGTCGTCGACGTCTACATCCGCTACCTGCGCGAGAAGGTCGACAGGCCGTTCGGCGCCGAGTCGATCGAGACGGTGCGCGGCGCCGGTTACCGGCTGCGCAAGGACTGACTCTTGCTCGCACGGCTCTCGATCCGCGCCCGCCTCGCCGCCGCCTTCGCCGCGGCCCTGCTCCTCGTCCTCGTCCTCGCCGGCCTGTTCGTCTACCTGCGCGTCTCCAGCACGCTGACCGGCGCGCTCGACGACCGGCTCGAGACGCAGGCGCTGGAGTTGAGCGCGATCGCCGCCGGCGGTGAGGGGCCCGAGGCCGCGCTCCCGGGGCCCGCGGACAGCGAGGACGGGTTCTCGCAGATCCTCACCACCGACGGCGACGTGGTCGCCTCCTCCCTTCCCGCCGACGAGGGCACCGTCCTGGACTCAGCCGACCTGCAGCGAGCGGCGGCCGACTCGTTCACCGAGGAGCGCCCGGTGGAGGGGGTGGACGGCGACGCCAGGATCGTCGCCGCTCCCGTCGAGGGCCCCGGCGGCGAGCTGATCGTCGTCGCCGGAGCCTCGACCGACGATCGCGCCGAGGCGCTCGCCGGGATCGCCGGCGCCTTCGCGATCGGCGCGCCACTCGCCGTCCTGTTCGCCTCCGGCCTTGGCTACCTGCTCGCCGCGCGCTCGCTCGCGCCCGTCGAGGCGATCCGTCGCCGGGCGGCGGAGATCACCCTGGAGCGAAGCGGCGAGCGGCTGCCCCTGCCGGCCGCCGACGACGAGATCCGGCGGTTGGCCGCGACGCTCAACGCGATGCTGGAGCGGATCGAGGGCTCGCTCGAGCGCGAGCGCGTCTTCGTCGCCGACGCCGCCCACGAGCTGCGCACCCCGCTCGCCGTCCTGCGAACCGAACTCGAGCTCGCCCAGCGCCCGGGCCGGGAACCCGAGGAGATGCGGGCGGCCCTGCGCTCCGCGACCGAGGAAACCGAGCGACTGTCCCGGCTCGCGGAGGACCTGCTCGTGATCGCGCGCTCCGACGAGGGCGGGCTGCCGATCAAGCCGGAGCCGACGCGGATCGCCCCCCTGCTCGAGCGGGTCCGCGATCGATTCACCGGCCGGGCGGAGCAGGTGGGCCGGGAGATCACGGTCGAGGCCGCCGACGGCCTGGTCGCCGACCTCGACCCGCTGCGGCTCGAGCAGGCACTGGGAAACCTGGCCGACAACGCCCTTCGCCACGGCGCCGGCGAGATACGCATCTCCGCCGGGGAAGGGGACGGCGCCGTCGTCTTCGAGGTCGCCGACGCCGGGCGGGGCTTCCCAGCGGGCTTCGAGCGGGACGCGTTCGAGCGCTTCACCCGCGCCGACGACGGCCGCACCGGCGCCGGCACCGGGCTCGGCCTGGCGATCGTCCGCGCGATCGCCCTGGCCCACGGCGGCAGCGCGAGCCTCGCCGGCGGTGCCGCTCCGGCCGCGGTCCGGATCGAGATCCCCCGGCCGAGATGAGGTCCGCATGAGACCGCCCTCATCGGGTTCTCACCCGAGCCGGCGAGGCTCGGGCCCGCAACCGACCGAAGGAGCGACGATGGGCAACGGAATCAACAAGCGAATCGCCGTGGCCGCCGCGCTCGGCGTGGCTGCGATCGGCGCCGGCTGTGGTGGAGACGACGATCAGGGCACCGCGGGGGACGGCGAGCCCGCGGGCGACGCCGTCACGTCGCTCCCGCAGGGCAGCGAGCGGGTCGAGCTCGACCCGGCCGGGTTCACGACCGAGATCGACAACCCGTGGTGGCCGATGAAGCCGGGGACCCGGTGGGTCTACCGCGAGACGGATGGGGAGGGCGGGGAGCAGCGGGTCGTCGTCACGGTCACCGACCGCACCTACGAGGTCTCGAACGGGATCGATGCCCGCGTCGTGCGCGACGTCGTCAGCGAAGCGGGCGAGCCGGTCGAGAAGACCGACGACTGGTACGCCCAGGACGACTCCGGCAACGTGTGGTACCTCGGCGAGGACACCGCCGAGTACGAGAACGGAAAGGTCGTCACCACCGAGGGCTCGTTCGAGCACGGCGTCGACGGGGCGCAGGCCGGCGTGATCATGCCCGCCGACCCGCGGGTCGGCCAGTCCTACCGGCAGGAGTACTACGAGGGCGAGGCCGAGGATCAGGGCGAGATCGTCAGCCTCGACGAGAAGGTCGAGGTGCCGGCGGGCTACTACCCGCACGCGCTGATGACGAAGGACCTCGTGCCGACGGAGCCGAAGGTCTCCGAGCACAAGTTCTACGTCGAGGGAATCGGCCCGGTGCTCACGCTCGACATTTCCGGCGGGACCGGCCGCGAGGAGCTGGTCAGCTTCCGCGAGGGGAAGTGAGGACGCTGCACCCGTGCCACCTGACCGTGGCGTCAAAGTGACACAGGGGCGGCCACCGGCGTTGCGTCTCGCGATGACCGCCAAATCTGGCGTCAACGCGACACGGAGCGCCGTCGGGGGCGCTTCCGTGTCGCATCAGCGCCCCCGCCCAGCTACGCGACGTCGGTGGTCACGCCGCCTCGAGGTGCGTTAGCGCCTCCTCGCGGGTCTCGAAGAAGCCCCACCAGAGCACGAGGCCGGCGCGGAACCGGGCCGCGCCCCAGACTCGCTGGTCGATCTCGACGCCGCTGCCGCGGCCGCGCAGGTGCAGGTCGAGCTCGCAGACCAGCGTGTCGTCGCCGAGCGGCTCGATCGAGAGGATCTCCGGACGGCGCTCGTCGAAGCTCGACGAGAGCTCGGCGAACCAGCGCTTGATCCCTTCGTGCCCCCGGTACGGACCGCCCTCGACCCCGGCGATCAGCGGACGGCACTCGACCTCCGGATCGCAGAGCCCGATCAGCGCCTCGGCGTCCCCGTCGGCGAGCGTCGCGAGCGCCCGGCGCGCGAGCGCCTCGTTGTCCTCGCTCACGCCCCGGCGCCCTCCGGGGCCCCCGCGGCGCCCTCGGCATACGGATACCACCAGTCCTTGGCGGCGATCTCGGTCTCGATGTGCACGTGCTTGGTCTCCTGGAACGCCTCGAGCCCCTCGCGGCCGAGCTCGCGCCCGAGGCCCGACTGCTTGAAGCCGCCGAACGGCCCGGCGTCGTTGTCGGTCAGCGGGTCGTTGAACCAGACCGTCCCCGCCTTGATCTCGCGCAGGCAGCGGACGGTGTTGGCGAGGTCGCGGGTGTAGACGTTCGCGCCAAGCCCGTACGGCGTGGAGTTGGCGAGCTCGATCGCCTCGTCAAGCGAGCGGACCGGGACGATCGGCGCGACTGGGCCGAAGGTCTCCTCGCGCAGGAGCGCGGTCTCCGCGGGGGCTCCTGTGACGACGGCGGGCGAGAAGAAATGGCCGGTGTCCCGGCCCGCGTCACCGCCCCCGACGACGACCTCGGCGCCCGCATCGACGGCGGCCTCGACCTGCGATGCCACCTTGCGGCGCTGCTCGGCGGAGACCATCGGGCCGACGTCCGTCCCGGGGTCCATCGGGTCGCCGACGACGAGGCCACGCGTGTAGTCGGCGAACAGCTGGAGGTAGTCGTCGTAGACGTCGGAATGGACGTAGAAGCGCTCAGCAGAGGTGCAGACCTGGCCGGCGTTCAGGAAGGCGGCCCAGGCGCCCCCCTTGGCCGCCACCTCGAGCTCGGCGGCGACGTCGGCGCAGACGATGAAGGCGTCCTTGCCGCCCATCTCGAGGTTCACCCGGGCGACCCGCTCCGCGCAGGTCATCGCGACCTTCTTGCCGGTCGCGACCGAGCCCGTGAAGGCCACGCAGGCGACGCGCTCGTCGGCGACGATCCGGGCGCCCACGTCGCCGGCGCCGGCGACGATGTTGACCACGCCAGGTGGCAGGTGGTCGAAGCACGCGGCCAGCGCCAGGGTCGAGAGCGGGGTCAGCTCGGACGGCTTGCAGACCGTCGTGTTGCCGGCGGCGAGCGCCGGCGCGAGCTTCCAGGCGAGCAGCAGCAGCGGGTAGTTCCAGGGGACGATGCAGCCGACGACCCCGACCGGGTCCTTGACGACCATCGCGAGCTGGGTCGACTCGATCGGCGGGATCACCCGGCCCGCGGAGTCGCGGCCGATCTCGGCGTAGTAGTCGAACGCCGCAGCGGTCCAGCCGACCTCGTCGCGGTTTTCGACGAGCGGCTTGCCTCCCTCGCGGGTCATCGTCTCCGCGAGCGCGTCGGTGCGCGCCCGGAGCCGGTTCGCGACCTCGTGCAGCAGCTCGCCGCGCTCGACGGCCGGGGTTCGCTCCCAGCCCGGCGCGGCCTCGGCTGCCGCCGCGATCGCCGCGTCCACCTGTGCCTCGGAGGGCAGCGCGACCTCGGCGAAGGCCTCCTCGGTGAAGGGATTCTCGATCGCGAGCGGATCGCCGTCGCCGGCGGCGAGCTCGCCACCGATGAGCATCCGCGTGGCTTCGGTCATCTAGGGACGGCGCCGACGTTCGCGAGCGCGTCCACGCGCGTCGCGAAAACCGGAATCGTCCGGTCGATCATCGTCAGCCCGAGCAGCCGCCGGATCTGCTCATCGACGCATACCAGCGCCATCCCGCCCACCGCCTCGATCCGCTTCGCGGTGTGCAGGAGCACACCGAGGCCGGTCGAGTCGACGAAGCTGCAGTCGAGCATGTCGACCACGACCCGGCGGATGCCGCCGTCGACGGCCTGGTCGAGCGCCGACCGCACCGCGGGTGCCGAGGAGAGGTCGAATTCCCCCTCGAGGGTGAGGATGAACGCGTCGCCTTGGGTCTCCTCCCGCACTTCGAGGAGCCTCCCTGCTCCCGACTCTTCTGTCAACTTCCCTCAACTCCCTCTTTGGCGCGTTCGATCAGCGGCGAGACGAACCATAGCCAGGCGAGGATGAGGCCGATGCCCGTGGTCGCGATCACGGCGGCGGTGGAGTCGTAGATGAAGTCGGAGATCAGCAGGATCACCCCGGAGATCGCGATCGCCAGGAACACGAAGCCGACCTGGACGACCGAGTTCGAGTTGAAGAGGATCCAGTCCTTGACGCCTTGGCGGAACAGCAGGCGGTGGCGCACCGGCGGCGCGATCAGGCAGGCCGAAGCGACCGCGGTGCAGAGCAGGGTCCCGAAGTAGATCTTCTGCTGGAAGTCGGTGACGTCCGCGTAGCCCTGCTGGAACGGGACGACGAGCAGGAACGCGAACAGGACCTGCACCCCCGGCAGGGCGACGCGGAGACCCTGCAGGAGCTCCTGGAAGTTGCGGTCGAGGCGTTCCTTCTCGGTCTCGCCCGATTCCGAGCTGGAACCCGTCTTGGTCTCGGTCTGACTCATCCGGCCCCTGGGTACCCCGCCACCCGCCCGCCCAATCCTTGTTTGCCCTCGCCGCGCGCGGGTAATCCGGGAGGCGATGGCAGAACAACCGGACAACGACCCGACCGTCGATCGCGAAGCAGCAGCAGCCGCCGCCGAGGCGGGCGCCGTGGGTGGCCCGGGGGCCGACGAGGACCTCCCCCCCGCGGAGCGCGCCGCCGCGGAGCACGGGGGCGGCGAGGCCGAGGGGTTCGAGCAGGCCGAGCGCGAGCTGATCGAGCACGCGAGCCACGGCGACCCGGCGCCCGACCCGCAGACGCTGGCCTCGGACGAGGCAGCCCACCCGGAGGCCGAGTACGGCTCCGCCGACCACGAGCACTCGAGCGCGCGACGCGACGAGGACGTCGAGCGCTAGAGGGGGCGCATCTCCCCCGGCGGGGAGGAAATGGGGCGGACATGGATGACCTCGGGCAGCGGCTGATCTGGATCGTCGGCTCCTCCAGGAGCGGCAGCACCTGGCTGACGAAGATGCTCGCCGCCCACGACGACGTGGTCGCGATCGACGATCCGCACATCGGCCACCACCTCTCGGTCTGGCGCCCGATCTCGCTGGCCTGGGGCACCGCCAGGGAGCTGCCGGAGCTGAAGACGCTCGGGGCGGTCAAGCGGCACCAGGACGACTACTTCTTCTCGGACCGCTACCGCGAGGCCTGGGCGCCGGCCCTGCGCGAGCTGATCGTGGCGCGGTTCGCGGCCCAGGTGGCGGACGCCGCGGGCACGGGCGTGCGGCCGCGGGTCGTCGTCAAGGACCCGGGCGCGTCCGGCGTCGCCGAGCTGATCGGCGAGCTCTTCCCGGAGTCGAGCCTGGTGTTCCTCCTGCGCGACGGGCGCGACGTCGTCGACTCCTGGCTCGACGCCTACCGCGAAGGCGCGTGGGGGGTCGGGGAGGGCACGTACCCGCTCGCCCCCGAGGGCCGCCTCGCCTTCCTGCGCTGGCAGGCCAGCGTCTGGCTCTACCGCACAGAGGCCGTCGAGCGCGCCTACCGGGCGCACGACCCCGCCCGCCGCAGGCTCGTGCGCTACGAGGAGCTTCGCGGCTCGCCCGAGGCCGTGCTCGCCGGGCTCTTCCGCGACCTCGAGATCCCGGCGAGCGCCGAACGGGCGCGGGAGATCGCCGCGGAGCACTCGTTCGAGGAGGTACCGGAGAGCGACCGCGGCGAGGGCGAGCGCATCCGGCGCGCCGAGCCCGGGAGCTGGCGCCGGGACCTGAGCCCCGCGGAACGCGCCGCGGTCGATCAGATCATGGGGCCGAAGCTGCGCGAGCTCGGCTACGAGGCCGGGCGCCGGGCGCGCTACCCGCGAGCGGCCTGACCGGCCTAGACGAGCAATCCCACGGCCCCGCGCACCCGGATGACGCGCCTAGCTTGGCCAGGCCCATCCCCGGGCACACGCGGCCGTGGAATCACTCATCTAGCCGGCCTCGTCCTCGGAGCCGTCGCCCTCGAGGAAGCCGGGGCTGGCGACCAGGAGCATCCCGAGGACGAAGAACGCGGCGAAGCTGATCACGCCGAGCAGGCGCGTGATCGTGTACTCGAACGGCAGCATCAGGCCGGCGCCGAGGCAGAAGGCGACCACGGTCGGGATCAGGAGCGGCGAACGCTCGCCCTTCCTCATCGCTCCGGCTCCTTCGGCGACGGGTCGCCGGCGGTCATCGGCTTGAAGCGCTGGTCGAGGGGCTCGTAGCTCTGATCGAGGCGCCCCCGGAGCACCAGCGAGTAGAGCAGGTAGAGCGACGGCACGAGCAGGACGGCGCCGACGGCGACCGAGATCAGGGTCGCGATCAGGGTGGCGTCCGAGGCCGCGGCCTGGTCGATCGTCAGGTCCGTCGGGAGGACGTAGGGGGACTGGGCCACGAACCACCCGATCGTGATCGCGGCGACCGCCCCCGGCGCGCTCCAGCGGGCGAGGTCGAAGCGGCTTCGGAAGACGAGCCCGAGCGTGGCGACGCCCGCGATCGCCGAGGCGATCACGAAGGCGAGGCCGGCGCCGGAGGTGAGGCCGTCGTAGAGGATCTCGGCGTCCTCGCGCAGGACGAAGAGCGCGCCGATCGCGAGTGCTCCGGCGGCGACGCCCGAGATGAGCGCCCGCGTCCGGAACGCCTGGACGAGGTCGTCGAGGCCGCCGCGCGCCGAGTCGGCGGCCATGTAGACGGCGGCGAGGTAGGCGCTCGTGCAGACGGCGAGCGCCCCCACGGTGATCCCGGTCGGCGAGAGCCACGAGGAGAACTCGTCTCCCTCCGCGTTGCCGGCGGGGACCTCGCCGGCGGCGACCGCGCCCAGCGAGGAGCCGAGGAAGAACGGGACGAGCAGGGAGGCGAGCGCGAAGATCGCGCCGAGCACGCGCGCCTCGTTGATCGTCGCCGCCTGACCGCGTAGGGCGAACGCGGCCCCCCGGCAGATGATGCCCGCGACCGCCAGCGTCAGCGGCACGAACAGGGTGGAGAAGATGGAGCCGAAGGCCTCGCCGAAGGCGGTCCACAAGATGACGAGCACGAAGATCAGCCAGACGTGGTTCGCTTCCCACACCGGCGCCATCGAACGCTGCACCATCCCGCGGATCCGGCCGCCGCGCTCGGCGCCACCGGCGGTCAGGTCCCAGACGCCGGCGCCGAAGTCCGCGCCGCCCAGCACGGCGTAGGCGGTCAGCCCGGCGACGACGAGCGCCATGCAGACCTCGGCCATCAGGGCCCCCGTCCGAATGCTCGGCGTTCCGGCGGCGACAACACGGCCGAAAACACGGGCGTGACCACTAGCCGGCCCCCGCCGTCTCGACCTCGGCGTGCGCGGGTCGCGAGGCGAGCCGGCGCAGCAGCCAGATCACGCCGCCGAGCAACGCGAGGTAGACGATCGCGAGCCCGGCGAAGACCAGCGGCAGCCCGCCCGCATCGGTGACCGCGTCCTCGGTGCGGAAGATCTCGTAGACGACCCAGGGCTGGCGGCCGACCTCGGTGGTGATCCAGCCGCAGATCAGCGCCACCACCGCGAGCGGGCCGGCGGCGGCCACGGCTCGATAGAACCACTTGCCCTTCGGCAGCCGCCCGCGCCGGAACCAGGTGAACAGGTAGATCGCGGTGATCAGCGCCAGGGCGGTGCCGATGAAGGCCATCGCCTGGAACGAGAGGTGGACCGGGTTGACGGGCGGGCGGTCGCGCTCCTCGGCGATGTTGAGGCCCTCGACGGTGCCCCCCGGGTCGTGGTCGGCGAGGATCGAGAGGAGGTAGGGGATCGAGATCCCGTACTTGAGCTCACCGTCGATGTAGAGCCCGCCGATCGTGAACGGCGCCTCCTTCGTGGTCTCGTTGAGGCCCTCGAAGGCGGCGAGCTTCAGCGGCTGGTCCTCGGCGACCGTGCGCGCGGCCCAGTCGCCGACGATCAGCTGGACGGGCGCGAGCAGGCAGGCGAAGGTGAGCGGCACGATCATCGCCGCCCGCACGTACTTGTCGCGGCGGCCCTTCATCCAGCTCCACGCGTAGACCCCGGCGACCAGGAAACCGGCGACCAGGAAACCGGCGATGTACATGTGGGTGAGCTCGTACCAGAGGTGCGAGTTGAAGAGCGCGCCCCAGGGATCGACGTCGGTGATCTCCCCGTTCACGATCTCGAACCCGCTCGGGTTGTTCATCCAGGCGTTCACCGAGATCACGAACAGGGAGCCGGCCACCCCGGTGATCACGATCGGGATGCCGGAGAGGAAGTGCATGCGGGGGGTCAGCCGGTCCCAGCCGTAGACGTAGATCGTGATGAAGATCGCCTCGAGGAAGAACGAGAACCCCTCCATCGCGAAGCCGACGCCGAACACCTCGCCGAAGCTGGCGGTGAAGTTCGGCCAGAGCAGGCCGAACTGGAATGAGAGGATCGTGCCGGTGACGACGCCGACCGCGAAGAAGATCAGCATCACCTTCGACCAGCGCTTCGCGATCGCCTTGTAGACCGGGTCCCCGGTCCGGCGCCACATCCGCTCCATGTAGAGGACCATCGCCGGGAATGCGATCCCGAAGCAGACGAGCGGGATGTGGAAGATGAAGGACATCGCCTGCATCTCCCTGGCCCAGATCAGGCTCTCCTGATCGGGCTCCCCGAGCGTGCCCCGAAACGTCTCCGCGGCGACCTGAAGGAAATCCACGTCCGGGAGTATCTACCCCGCTCCCCCCGGAGCGCTACCTCGAGCGCGAGCCGGCCTTCTTGCGGCCACCGCCCGACTTGCGCGAGCCGCTCGCGGGCGACTTGCGCCGGCTGCTCGCGGACGCCTTGCGCGCGGTCGATCGCGAGCGGCCCTGGGTCGAGCGCTTGCGCGAGCGGCTCGAGGACGAGGCCTTGCGGCCGGACGACTTGGCGCGCCGACGCGACGGGCGCGGGCGGCTGCGCTCGGCGGCCGGGATCTCGGCCTTCGCGACCGCGCGCGTCAGGATCGGGATCTGGCGCTCGAGGAAGCTCGCCATGCGCTCCTCCTCGCGCCGGATCTGCCGCGCGACCTTGGCCGTCTCCTTGTCGCCGATTTCCTCGGCGAGCGCCTCGATCGCGGCGTAGGTCGCGATCTCCTCATGCTCCTCGGAGTACTCGGTCTTCGCGTTCTTCAGGAGCTTCTCCTCGAGCCCGGAGCCGCGCACCGCGTGGAGCTGGCCCTTGCCGAGCGCGGCGGCCTGCTTGACCAGGGCGGAGCCCTCCTTGACCGCGTCGGTGAGCAGGCCGCCGGCGCCGAGCTTGCGCGCGCGCTGCTCGACGAGCTTCGCGTGGCGCTTGGTCTCGCGCAGGTGCTCGGTGAGCCGCTTCTTGTACGGCTTGCGGTCGGTCATCGCGATGTGCGCCTGCAGCGAGCGCTCCAGCTCGCGCTCCTTGCCGTAGGCCTCGATCAGGTACTGAGCGAGCTTCGTGTTGGCGGCACTGGTTTCGGACATGGTCTTCGGTTCCTTTCGTCGGTTGTCGAGAGTGAGTCGTGTGCGTGTCAGGTGACCGCCGCGCGCCTGAGCGCGGGCAGGACCGCCTCGCCGTAGACGCGGAGGGCCGCTTCCGGGTCAGCCCCCGATGCGTTCTGCAGGCAGACGACGGTCGGTCCCATCCGCTCGATCTCGCGGATCCGCTCCGCGTGGACCTCCGGATCGGAGGAGACGATGTACGCCTCCTCGAACTCGTCGTCGGAAACCTGCTCGACGGCGTGGCGCTGCATCTCGGCGGGGTCGCTCCAGTCGTCGGCGTAGAACTCGTCGGGTTGCGCGCCCTTCCAGACGCGGGCGCCCTCGAGCGCGGCGTCGTCGTCCTCGGCCCAGGAGAAACCGGTCTGGAGGATGATCTCGCCGGTGTCCTTGCCGAGCTCCTCGCGCTCGGCCCTGTACGCGTCGATGACCTCCGGGGCGCTCTCGGGGTCGGCGAGCGTCCAGATGCCGTCGCCGCGCCGGGCGGCGACCCTCGCCGCCTGGGGCCCGAACGCCGAGACGTAGATCTCGGGGCGGCGCTCGGGCAGGGTGTGCAGGAGCGCCCGCTTGGTGCGGAAGTACTCGCCCTCGAAGTCGAGGCGCTCGCCGTCGAAGAGCCGGTTGATGATCTCGAGGGCCTCGTCCATGCGCTCGATCTGCTCGCCGACCGGGGGCCAGTCCATCCCGACCGGGCTCTCGTTCAGCGACTCGCCCGAACCGATCCCGACGAACGCGCGGCCGGGCGCGAGATCCTCGAGCGTGGCGAACGCCTGCGCGACCAGCGCGGGGTGGTGGCGGTGGACCGGGGCGGTCACCCCGGTGCCGATGCGGACGAGCTCGGTCGCCTCCGCGATCGCGCCCAGCATCACCCAGGCGTGCCCCGAGTGCCCCGGCTCCCACCAGGGCTGGAAGTGGTCGCTGACGTTGACCGCCTCGAACCCGGCGCGCTCGGCGGCGCCCGCCTGTCGCACGATCGACGACGGCGGGAACTGCTCGGTTGCGAGCTGGGTCCAGTAGCGGATCTCGGTCACGTCGAGCCTCCCTTCGAAGCGTTGCCCCTCGTCTCGCGGCTACCCAGGCGGCGATGCGCAAAACCGTTTTGCGCGCACCCCTCCCGGGTACTCGGGCGCCCATGTGGGGACGTGCCGGCTCCGCCGGCAATCAGGGGCTCGCGACACCCGGAGACGAGCCCGAGCACCAGCCGCGAAGCCGCGAGACCGCAGCGGGCGTCTGGGGCGAGAAGCGGGAGGCCTGACGCCGCGCCCGCGGGCGAGGGTGAGATGCGACCGGTCCGGATCGGCTGCTCGGGCTGGATGTACGACGACTGGCGCGGCCGGATCTACCCCGAGGGCCTCGCCCGGCGGCGCTGGCTCGAGCGCTACGCCGAGGTCTTCGACACGGTTGAGGTGAACAGCACCTTCTACCGGCTCGCCTCGCGTGACGCGGTCGCCGACTGGGTCGATCGCACCCCGCCAGGGTTCCTGTTCTCGGTGAAGGCGAGCCGTTTTCTCACCCACATGAAGCGGCTCACCGACCTCGGCCGTGGCGTCGAGCGCTTCTACGAGCGGATCGAGCCGATGGTCGAGGCGGGCCGGCTGGGGCCGGTGCTCTGGCAGCTGCCCGAGAGCTTCCGCCGCGACGACGACCGCCTCGCGGGCGCGCTCGCCGCCCTTCCCGAGGGCCGGCACTGCTTCGAGTTCCGCCACCCGAGCTGGTTCGCGCCGGGCGTCTATTCGCTGCTGCGCGAGCACGGGGTCGCGCTCGTCATCGGCGACCACCCGCAGCGCCCGTTCCAGGCCCACGAGCTGACCACCGACTGGACCTTCGTGCGCTTCCACTACGGCTCGCGGGGCCGGGGCGGGAACTACTCGGCGTCCGAGCTCGAGCGGTGGAAGCGGCGGATCGCCGCCTGGCGGCGCCGGGCGGACGTCTTCGCGTACTTCAACAACGACTGGAAGGGCTACGCGGTCGAGAACGCCCGGTGGCTCGCGGGCCACCTGAGCGCGGCGGGTGCGGCGCGGTGAGCGGCGCGGCGGCTGACGCCACGCCGTTCCTGCCGGAGCGGCTGAGCATGAAGGCGCTGCGCGAGGCGGCCGCGGAGTGCCGCGGGTGCGGGCTGTGGGAGGACGCGACGCAGGTCGTCTTCGGCGCCGGTCCGCCGCGGAGCGCGCGGATGGTCCTGGTCGGCGAGCAGCCGGGCGACCGCGAGGACCGCGCGGGCGAGCCATTCGTCGGCCCGGCCGGCCGGGTCCTCGACCGGGCGCTCTCAGACGCCGGGATCGAACGGCGCGAGACCTACGTCACCAACGCCGTCAAGCACTTCAAGTGGCGGCCCGCGGGGAAGCGGCGCCTGCACCAGAGTCCGAACGCGGAGGAGATCCGCTCCTGCCGCCCGTGGCTCGACGCCGAGCTCGCCGTGGTGAAGCCCGAGGTCGTGGTCGCGCTCGGCGCAACCGCCGCGAAGGCGCTGTTCGGGCCGTCGTTCCGGGTCACGCGCGACCGCGGCAAGTTCGTCGAGTCCGAGCTCGCCGCGCACGCGACGGCGACCATGCATCCGTCCTCGCTGCTGCGGATCGACGATCCGGAGGAGCGCCGGATCGCGGAGGGCGAGCTGGCCGCCGACCTCGCGCGGGCCGCGGGTAAGCTGAGCGAGGCATGAGCGGCAAGTCGAGCACACTCGAGGTACCGGCGCCGGAGATCGTGCCGGAACCGGGGCCCGAACCGGTGCCGGAGCCGACCCCGGATCCCGTGCCGGAGCCGATCCCGGGCCCCGAGCGCGTGCCGGAGCCGACGCCGGACCCCGTGCCCGACCCGATTCCGGGCCCCGAGCGCGCCCCCGAGCCCTACCCGGAACAGGTTTAGACGCCCCGAGCACGGGTAACCCCGCGCGGGAGCCCGGGGCTGATCGTGGACCCCCGTTGAAGTTCTCGAGGGAGACCTGTGGCCAGCACCCAGTCCGAAATACCGACGATCCTCGTGCTCCAGGTCCGGGGCCTGAACGCGTTCCTCGCCGCGGTCCCCGCGCTGCGGGCGATCGCCGACGCGTTCCCCGACTGCCGCCGCATCCTGGTCGCTCCGGGCGGCCTGCGCGCTTTGGTCGGGCTGATCCCGTGGCCCGGCTTCAGCCCTGCCTTCGACGTCGTCAGCCATCCCGCGCTCGTGCCCCTGCCGCGCTCGCTCGAGCGCCCGAACCTGGCGATCAACCTCCACGGCCCCGGTCCCCAGTCGAACTCGGTCCTGCGCGCCCTCGAACCGCGCCGGCTCGTCGCCTATGAGGCGCCGCGGTGGCAGCGCGGCCCGGAATGGGAGCCGGAGGCGAGCGAGGTCTCGAGATGGTGCGCGCTGCTCGCCGACGCCGGCATCGCGGTCGACCGCTCCCGCACCCGGATCTGGAAGCCGCAGTCGCACGAGTTCGCCCGCGACGCGACGGTCCTCCACCCGGGCGGGGACGGTGACGTGCGCTCGGCGCTCCACATCCCGGCCTCGGCGTGGGCCGACGTCGCCCGCAGCGAGGCAGCGGCCGGGCGCACCGTGCTGATCACGGGCCGCGACCGGGACGCGATCTCGGCCGCCGCGATCGCCGAGCGGGCCGGCCTCGACGACGCCGCGGTCGTTGCCGGGCGCACCGACGTCGGCGACCTGGCCCGGATCGTCTCGGGCGCCGCCCGCGTCGTGACCGTCGACGGCGGGATCGCGCCGCTCGCCGCCGCGCTCGGCACGCCCTCGCTGACCGCCTACCACCCCCGGGTCCAGTCCCGGCTCGGCACCCCCCGTACCGGTCACCGCCACCGTGCGCTCCTGCTCGACGCGGAGGCGCCGGGCAACGGCGCGGGCCCGTCCGGCAACGGCGCCGGGCCCGGTGTGGCCGGGGGCGAGATCGCGGAGTTGCTGATCGCCGAGATGCAGCGTATCCCCGAGCGCCGCTTCGACCGGGCGAACGCCACGCCCGAGCCCGCCCCGGCCGCGGTTCCCGCCGCCGACCGGGCGCTCTAGAAGAGTGCCTAGGCCTCGCTGCGCATCCCGGCGAGCTCGCGCATCGTCGCGAGCCGCCCGAGCGCCTTCGTCTCCAGCCTGCGCACCTGGTTCGCCGAAAGCTCAAGCCGGCGGCCGGTCTCCTCGATCGCGGTCGGCTCGGCGTCGCCGCCGTTGATCCCGTAGCGAAGCTTCACGACCTCGCGCTCCGCCTCCGGTAGCGCCGCGATCGCGCGGCGCAGCGCCTCCTCGCGGAGGGTGATCTCGACCTCCTCGCCGACGCCCGGATCGTCGCTCGGGAGCAGCTCGCCGAGTGTGGCGCCGTCGTCGTCGCCGACGGGCTTGTCGACGCTCGTGATCGTGCGCGCGGCGTCGCGGATCCGGTCGATCTCGGCAAGCGGCAGCTCGGAGCGCGCGGAGAGCTCCTCGTCGGTGGGGTCGCGATCGAGCTCGGCGCGGAGCTCGCGCTCGACCCGCGCCAGCCTGCGCTCGTGCTGGGCGAGGTCGGTCGGCAGGCGGATGTTGCGGCTCTTCTGGTCGAGCGCGCGCTGGATCGCCTGCTTGATCCAGAAGGTGGCGTAGGTGGAGAACTTGTAGCCGCGCCGCCAGTCGAACTTCTCCGCGGCGCGGATCAGGCCCAGCGTCCCCTCCTGGATCAGGTCGAGGAAGGAGAGCCCCTGGCCGCGATAGCGCTTCGCGTTCGCGACGACGAGCCGCAGGTTCGAGCTGACGAGGCGCTCCTTGGCCTCGAGGTCACCGCGCTCGATCGCCTGCGAGAGCTCGACCTCCTCCTGCTTGGTGAGCAGCGGGTGCCGGGAGATCTCGTTGAAGAAGAGCTGGGTCGCGCTCGCCGTCGACTCGGACAGGGCGGGGTTGCGGTAGGTGGTCGGCTCGCGCCCGGTCTTGCCGCAGTCGTCGGTGACCTCGATGCCGCGATCGGCGAGGCGCTGGTGCAGGTCGGTGAGCTCGTCCTCGTCGAGGTCCAGGCCCTCCACCGCCTCCGAGAGCTCGGAGAGCTCGATGCAGCCGCGCTTTGCCCCGCGGGCGATCAGGTCGTCCAGCATCGCGTCAACCCGGATACCCGGAACTCCGCCGGCGAATCGTGGCGGGTCGTTTCTGCTCGAGCGCGCCGGGGTAGGCGCGCCGCGGTTCGCATCGAGAACGGAGGATCGTGATGAAGGCAATCGTGTGGCACGGACAGCGCGACGTGCGGGTCGACGAGGTTCCCGACCCCAGGATCGAGGAGCCGACCGACGTGGTCGTGCAGGTCACCTCGAGCGGGATCTGCGGGTCCGACCTCCACCTCTACGAGGTCCTGGCGCCGTTCATGGAGGAGGGCGACATCCTGGGTCACGAGCCGATGGGCATCGTGACGGACGTCGGCTCCCAAGTCGAGCACGTCGCGCCCGGCGACCGCGTCGTCATCCCCTTCAACATCTCCTGTGGCCACTGCTGGATGTGCGAGCGGGGCCTCATGTCGCAGTGCGAGACGACCCAGAACCGCGAGCAGGAGAAGGGGGCCTCACTCCTCGGCTACACGAAGCTCTACGGCCAGGTGCCGGGCGGGCAGGCCGAGGCGCTGCGCGTCCCCCAGGGCCACTTCGGCCCGATCAAGGTCCCCGAGGGCCCGCCCGACGAGCGCTTCGTCTACCTCTCCGACGTGTTGCCGACGGCGTGGCAGGCCGTGGAGTACGCCGACCCGCCCGAGGGCGGCTCGGTCGCCGTCTTCGGCCTCGGGCCGATCGGGCAGATGAGCGGCCGGATCGCGCGCCACCGCGGCGCGCGGGTGATCGGGGTCGACAACGTGCCGGAGCGCCTCGAGCTCGCCAAGCGGCACGGGATCGACGTGATCGACGGCGGCGACTTCAGCGGCGAGATCGCCGAGGCGATCCGCGAGGGCACCGACGGCCGCGGGGCCGACTCGGTGATCGACGCGGTCGGGATGGAGGCGCACGGCGCCCCGATCGGCGAGTTCGCGCAGAAGGCCGCGGGCCTGCTCCCCGACGCGATCGCGGAGAAGGCCGTCGAGACGGTCGGCGTCGATCGCCTCAACGCGCTGCAGAACTGCTTCGACTCGGTCCGCCGCGGCGGCACCGTCTCGATCTCCGGCGTCTACGGGGGCGCCATGGACCCGATCGACATGATGCAGCTCTTCGACAAGCAGCTCCAGATCCGCATGGGGCAGGCAAACGTGAAGCGCTGGATCGGAGAGATCATGCCCCTGATCGAGGACCCCGAGGACCCGCTCGGCACCGAGGACCTCGCCACGCACCGCGTCGGCCTCGACGGCGCGCCCGACGCCTACGAGAAGTTCCAGAAGAAGGAGGACGGCACGATCAAGGTGCTGATCGAGCCATAGGGACCTGCCACCCAAGGGGTCTGACCCCAAAGGGACAGGTCGGCCTGCCACCCGAGGGGTCTGACCCCAAAGGGACAGGTCGGCTTTACGGCCGGAAGAAGCGGCCGACCAGCGGCAGGTCGAGGAAGCCCTCGACGCTCGCGAACAGCAGGCCGACCTTCGGCATCGCCGCCGGGTCCTCGATCACGATCGAGCGGGGCAGCCACTCCGGGCGGAACTTCTGGTTGAAGTCGCGCAGCGACTTGACCTGGAAGAACGGGTCGAGCCCCTTCGCGAGCGAGCGCATCGCCTTCTCGGAGAGCGTCAGGCTGCCGTCCTCGGCGAACAGCCGGCCCCAGGCGGCGAAGTTCATCGAGAGCCGGTCGAAGCCCTGGCGGCCGAGCGCGAGCGAGGACTCGGAGATCAGGAACTCGGTGAGGCCGTTGGGTGCGTCGGGCTCGCGGCGCATCAGGTCGAGCGAGTAGCTCGGGTCGGCGCCGTAGCTCGGCACCAGCCGCAGGAACCCGACCGGGCGATCCTGCTCGTCGCGACAGATCGCGAGCAGCTTGTCGTCGTCGAGTCCCTCGACCTCGCGGTCGGACTCCATCGTGAAGCCGCGCTCCTCGGCGTCACCGCGCCAGCGCTTGCTGATCTCGTTGAGCTGGTCGACGAGCCTGCGGTCGGCGGCGGACTCCCGGACGAGCTCGAACGAATGCTCCCGCTGGACCTTGCTGACCGCGGCGCGCGCCGCCTTCATCCCCGGGCTCTGGAGGCTGAACTCGCCGCAGTGGATGATCGCCTCGTCGCCGAGGTAGACGCCGCTCATGCCGCGCGACTCGTAGAGGCCGATGTCCGCCTCGCGCACGGCGAGGAAGGCGACGCGCCAGCCCTGGCGGTGGCAATGGGCGACGAACTCGTCGAGCACGCGGCCGATCGAGCCCGGGCGGCCGATCGGGTCGCCGGAGACGAGCGCGTAGCCGCGGATGTAGGCGTAGGCGACCATCGCCTCGCCGTCGGAGGAGAAGAAGTAGAGCTTGTCGTCGCGCAGCGAGAAGTAGGCGAGCGTGTCGTCGCCCCAGGCGCGGACGAGCTCGCGAGCGCGGCGGCGGTCGTCGTCACTCGCCCCGCCGCGGACCACGAACGGGCGGAAGATCAGCCAGACGAGGATCGCCCCGCCGAGGATCCCGAGGGCGAGGAGGGCGTCGCCGAAATAGCGGCCGAAGAGGTCGCTCTCGTACGCGTAGGGGCCGTCGAGGCCGACCAGCCCCTTGAAGGTCGTCTCGAGCGCGCCACCGACGGTGAGGTCGGGGGTGAGGTGGTTGCGCTCGGCGAAGAGCGACACGCAGCCGAAGGCGACGACCGCGACCACGTAGATCCCGACGAACCGCCCGATCGAGATCAGGCTGCGCGGGTCGGGCTCGGCGCTGAAGTCGCGACGGGCGGCGAGCAGGCCGAGGACGGCGACGAGGTCGACCGCGATCGCGATCGGGTCGGGGCCCTTCAGCAAATGCGCGACGGCCGACGCGACCAGGAGGACGAGGACGACCCACCAGGCCGTCCGCTTCCCGCGCGCGATCTGGATCGAGAGGAAGAGCAGGAGCGCGCCGAGCACGACGATCGCGACGTGAACGCTCGCTCGCTCGCCGGCGGGGAGCAGGGTGTCGATCTCGAAGCTCTCGCGCACGCCCGGCAGTGAGGGCAGCAGCGAGATCACCCCGGCGATGGCCACCAAGACCGCGAGCAGGCGAAGCAACCCGCGACGCGGAGCGTCGGGCAAAGGGTCTGACCCCGAGGTGCCAGGCCGAATGCCTGGCTTCGAGGGGTCTGGCCCGAGGCCGGCGTCCCTAGCAGCGATCGCCTCCTCCGACTCGAGCTCGGCCGGCGTCGGCAGGTCGGCGGTGACGCCCTCCGGCCCGTCGCCCGTGGGACGCATCGTCGGGAACAGGATCACCTCGCGGATCGAGGCGGCACCGGTGAGCAGCATCACCAGGCGGTCGATCCCCACGCCCAGTCCGCCCGTGGGGGGCAGTCCGTATTCGAGCGCGCGGATGTAGTCCTCGTCGACCGACTCGGCCTCCTCGTCGCCGCCGGCCTGGAGGCGGGCCTCGTCCTCGAAGCGGGCGCGCTGCTCGAGCGGGTCGTTCAGCTCGGAATAGGCGTTGGCGAGCTCGCGGGCGGCGACGACGAGCTCGAAGCGCTCGGTGAGCAGAGGGTCCTCGCGGTGCGAGCGCGCGAGCGGCGAGACCTCGCGGGGGTGGTCCATTACGAACGTCGGCTCGAGCAGCTTCGCCTCGCAGGTCGCGTCGTAGACCTCGGCCATGATCTTGCCCGAGCCCCAGACCTCGAGGTAGGCGACGTCGAGGTCGTCGGCGATTCCCCGCGCCTCCTCCACCGGCATCGACGGGTGCATCTCGACGCCCGTGTGCTCGGCGATCAGCTCCGACATCGGCGCGCGACGGAACGGCGTGCCGAGGTCGACGTCGCGGCCCTCGATCTGGACGACGGTGGTGCCGAGCGCGTCGCGCGCCGCGTTCTGGACGAGCTTCTCGGTCAGGTCCATCATGTCGTGGTAGTCGAGGTAGGCGCCGTAGGACTCGAGCAGCGTGAACTCGGGGTTGTGGCGGGTGTCGGTGCCCTCGTTGCGAAAGACCCGCCCGATCTCGAAGACGCGCTCCATGCCGCCGACGATCAGCCGCTTCAGCGCCAGCTCTAGCGCGATGCGCAGGAACATGTCGATGTCGAGCGCGTTGTGATGGGTGATGAACGGGCGCGCCGCGGCGCCGCCCGCGTGGGTGTCGAGGACGGGCGTCTCTACCTCGGTGTAGCCCTCCTCGGCGAAGGTGCGGCGGATCGAGGCGATCGTCGCCGAGCGCACCTTGAAGATCCGGTCGGCATCGTCGTTCACGACGAGGTCCACGTAGCGCTGGCGGAAGCGCTGGTCGGGGTCGGTGAAGCCGTGGCCCTTGGGCAGCGTGCGCAGCGACTTCGAGAGCAGCTCCCAGCGCGAGACCCGGACCGAGGGCTCGCCGTGCTGGCTCATCGCCGGCACGCCCTCGGCGCCGACCCAGTCGCCGAGGTCGAGGTGGCGGAAGTCGTCGTGATGCTCGGCGCCGACGTCCTCGCGCGAGACCATCAGCTGGACCCGGCCGGTGCGATCGCGCAGGTCGGCGAAGATCAGGCCGCCGTGGCGGCGGATCAGCATCAACCGCCCGGCGATCCGGACGCGGCCGGTGAGCGACTGGCCGGCGCCGACGTTGGCGAGCGCGCCGAGCACGTCGGCGACGCTGTGGTCGCGCTCGAACTTGACCGGGTAGGGCTCGATCCCGCGTCCGCGGAGCTCGTCGAGCTTCGCCAGCCGGTGCTGCCGCTCCGCGGCAACGAAGCCCGCGGCGTCCTCCGCTTCGCGTCCGGG
Source organism: Solirubrobacterales bacterium (assembly GCA_036375215.1). GTDB lineage: Bacteria > Actinomycetota > Thermoleophilia > Solirubrobacterales > 70-9 > DASUSH01. Next base: position 24,599 of record DASUSH010000052.1, on the reverse strand, counting down.
CGCCGCGGGGTCGCCGGCAGGTCGGGCTTCGTCGTCCTCCACCGCGGTAGTTCTACATCCCTCGGCCGTGGGAAGATCGCGCGCCATGGCAGACCGACCGGCCGGCAGCTCCGCCCTGGACACGATCATCGCCCAGGCGAAGACGGACCGGGGGCGCCTCGACTCGGCGGCGCTCGGGCCGGTCTCGCTGACCGCCCTCGGGATCGCGAGCGTCGTGGGCGCGGGGATCTTCGTGAGCGTCGGCACCGGCGCCGCCCAGTACGCGGGGCCGGGAGTCGTGATCTCGTTCGTGATCGCCGGGATCGCCGCCGGCGTCACCGCGCTCTGCTTCGCCGAGCTCGCCTCGATGATCCCGGCGGCGGGCAGCACCTACTCGTATGCGTACGCGGCGTTCGGCGTCTTCCTCGCCTGGTTCATCGGCTGGGACCTCCTGCTCGAGTACCTGTTCGCCGCATCGACGGTGGCGGTCGGGTGGGCCGGCTACGCCGTCGACATGCTCGACAGCGTCGGCATCCACGTGCCGAACGACCTCGCCAACCCGCCGATCTCCGACAGCGGCTCGACGACCGGGATCGTCAACCTGCCGGCGATCTTCGTGGTCGCGATCACCTGCGGGCTGCTCGCCTTCGGGATGCGCCAGTCGGCGCGCGTGAACAACTCGATGGTCTTCCTGAAGATGACGATCCTGATCGTGTTCGTGATCGTCGGGGCCTTCGCGGTCAGCGCCGACAACTGGAGCCCGTTCGTGCCCTCGAACGAGGGCGGGTTCGGCGACTACGGGGTGAGCGGCGTGATCCGCGCCGCCGGCCTCGTCTTCTTCGCGTACGTGGGCTTCGACGCGGTCTCGACGGCCGCCGCCGAGGCCCGCGACCCGCAGCGCACGATCCCGATCGGCCTGATCGCGACCGTGGTGATCTCGACCCTCCTGTACATCGCGATCGGCCTGGTGATGACCGGGCTGGCGCCCTACGCCGACCTCAACACCGCCGACCCGATCTCCTCGGCGATCCGGATCGGGGACGCGGGCAAGTGGCTCGAGGAGGCTGTCGACGTCGCCGCGGTCGTGGGTCTGTTCTCGACCGTGCTCGTCACCTTCTACGGCCAGACCCGGATCTTCATGCGGATGTCCTCCGACGGGATGCTGCCCCCGGCGATGGGCCGGGTCTCGAAGCGCTTCAAGACCCCGGTCTTCGCGACCTTGCTCTGCGGGGCCGTCGGCGGCATCGTCGCGGGCTTCGTCCCGATCCAGGCGCTTACCAACCTGGTCTCGATCGGCACGCTCGCCGCCTTCCTGATCGTCTGCAGCGGCGTCCTCTACCTGCGCCGCTCCCGTCCCGACCTCGAGCGCCCCTTCCGCGTCCCGGCCGCCCCGCTCACCGCCGGCTTCGGCATCGTCGCCTCCTTCGGCCTGATGGTCACCCTCCCGATCGACACCTTCGTCCGCCTGATCGTCTGGCTCTGCATCGGCCTCGTGATCTTCTTCCTCTACGCCCGCAGCCACACCCGCGAGCGCTTCGCGGCGATCCAGCGCGGGGACTACGTGCCGCCGGAGGACGTGTAGGGGGTCGCGGGAGCCGGCGCGGGTCTGAGCGGGCGCGGCGCTGGGGGGTGCGGATGGAGGGGGCGGGGACCGGCCGCTTCGTAGCGGCCCGCGGCTACGTGGTGCTGCGCTTCACCGACCGCGAGGTCATGCGCGGGCCGGAGATGGTTCGTGCTGCTCTGGAGCGGGCGGGCCCGCGTCGCGCGTCGCCAGCACGGCCATCCCCGCGAAGGTGACGAGCAGGGCGGCGATCGAGCCGGCGATGCCGAGGGCGTCATCGTGGATCTGCTCCTGGAGCAGGGTGAGGCCGAGGATCAGGCTGGCGACCGGGTCGAAGATCATCTGGGTCGCGACGGCGGGGGCAAGGTCGCCGGCCTGCAGGGAGATCTGGCTGAGGGTCATGCTCGCGAAGCCGATCGCGACGAGCGCGTAGAGGTGCCAGTCGGTGATCAGGTCGACGATGCCCTCGTCGAGGCTGTCGACGACCGCCTTGGTCAGCACCGCCGAGAGCCCGAAGAGCAGGCCCGCGGCGGTGCCGCAGGCGGCGGCCTTGCGGGCCGGGCTGCCGCTCATCCCGGCGAGCGCCAGCACGGCCGAGGCGGCGCAGATCGCGCCGCCGGCCACGAGCCAGGCGGCGATCGGGGCGTCGTCGCGGCCGCCGGAGGGGTCGGAGATCACGAGGAACGCCCCGAGGCCGGCGGTGACGGCGAGCGCGGCGACGACGTCGCGGCGCACGACCTGCTGCCCGCTGAGCTTCGCGCCCAGCGGCAGGGCCCAGACGACCGACGTCGCCAGCAGCGGCTGCACGACGATCACCCGGCCGATCCCGAGCGCCGCCGCCTGGGCGATGAAGCCGAGCGCGTCGGCGACCATCCCTGCGAGCCACGCGGGTCGCTTCGCGAGCCGCAGCAACAGCCCGGCGCTGTGGGCCTCGGCGTCGGGGACCTTCATCGCCTCGCGCTGCTGGATCACAGTGCCGAGCGCGAACAGCAGCGCGGCGACGAGGGCGAGGAAGGCATCCACCGCTAGCCCTCCTCCGCGAGCCCGGCGAGCAGCTTCGAGGTCAGCTCGTCGAGCGCCTTGCGCTCGGGCGGGCTCAGTGCCGCGAGCATGCGCCGCTCGTTCTCGACGTGGGCGGTGACGGCCTCGTCGGCGAGCCGGCGGCCGGGCTCGGTGAGCGCGACCTCGACGCTGCGGCGGTCATCCGGATTCGGATGGCGCTCGACGAGCCCTTTCGACTCCAGCCGATCGAGCCGGTTGGTGAGCGTCCCCGAGGAGACCAGCAGCGCCTCGGAGAGCTCCGAGGGCAGCAGCCGATAGGGGGGACCGGACCTGCGCAGTGTGAAGAGGATGTCGGCCTCGGGCACGAGCACGTCGTACTCCGCCGCCAGCGCGCCGAGCTCGCGCCGCACGGCCGCGCCGAGGTGGAGCAGCCGCGCCACCGTCGCCATCGCGTCCAGGTCGAGGTCGGGCCGCTCCGCCCGCCACTGGCCGACGAGCTCGTCGATCGAGGAGGCCTGCGCCATCGCCGGGGAGCATATCGCTGCTTGACAAGTAACTAGTACTCAAGTATCTTGTAATCAAGATAAATGTAGCGGCCCGGCCGCCCCATGACCGGAGGTCCCGAGATGGCGAACGCAGGCGACGTGTTCACGCTCCACGACGGCGAGCGGGTGACGGTCCGCAGAACGGCCGCCGACTCGAACGGCGAGCTGCTCGAGGTCGAGGCCGAGTGGGCGCCGGCCGAGCACCGCCCGCCCGTCCACTTCCACCCCGACCAGGACGAGCGCTTCGAGATCCACGAGGGCGAGCTCAGCGTCGAGATCGAGGGGACCACCCACGTCCTCGGCCCCGGCGACGCGCTCGACGTCCCCCGCGGCGCCGTCCACCGGATGTGGCCGAGCGGAGCGGGGACGACCCGTGCAAGCTGGCAGGTCCGGCCCGCGCTTCGCACCGAGGACTTCTTCGAGGCCGTCCACGCGGTGCGCGCATCCGGGCGCCACGGGAAGGGCGGCATGCTGACCCCGCTCGGCGCCGGGGTCGTGCTCAGCGAGTACCGCGACGAGTTCCGGATGCCGATCCCGGCCGCGCTCCAGCGACCCGTGCTCGCCCTGCTGGCCGGCATCGCGCGGTTGCGCGGCTACCCGGCGCTGGGCTAGCGCGCGGTCAGCGCGCCACGACCAGGGCGTGGGGAGCGACCTGCTTCATCCGGGTCTGGATCCACGCCGGCTGCGGCGACGTCTCGCCCTCGCAGGCCTCCCGGTCGGCGCTCAGGATGACTTCTTGCCGCCCCCGGACTTCTTGCCGCCCTTCTTCGAGGCGCCAGGGGTGTTGGCGATCTTCGCCGCGCGCTCCTTCGACATGCCCTTCTTGCGAAGGCCCTCGTACTGCTTGTCGTCCTTCACGCTCGGTCCGTGGTCCTTGGCCATCTCGTCCCGGAAGTACCCGCGCCCGGAGCGGGCAAAACCGGGGCGTTTCAGTTCGCACTAACGGGGTAGAAATGGCTTCGCAGCAACGGATGCGCGCGTCGCGGCCGGTGCGGCAGTTGGTCGGATTTCGAAGCACGGACGTGCGGGGGAGACGCGCACGGACGCCGGGCTTCGGGTTATGGCAGAGGAACCCGGAGGAGGCATCCATGACATTGGCGACTTGCGAGCGTTGCGGCTACACGGGCGGCGCCGGGGCGATCGAGGGCGGCTGTCCCCGCTGTGCCGAGCGGGCCGTGCGGGCCCAGATGCGCCGCTTCGCGGCGGTGCAGGCGCGCCACCTGCGCGAGCTCCGCACCGGCGCGACGATCGCCGGCGTCGAGAACGGACGCCGCTCGCGATGAGCGCCGGGCCCTCACCGCTGCCGGCGCTCCCGGAGCCGCGCGGCGGCCTCAGCGCCTGCGTGATCGAGGCGATCGGCGACCCTGACGCCGAGCTCAGGCCGCCGCCGGTCCTCGTCGGCGCCCCGCTCGACGACGACGATCTCCACCTCGCCCTCTACGCCTGCTACGAGCTCCACTACCACTCCTTCGCCGGCGTCGCGGACCGCTGGGAATGGGATCCCGCGCTGCTCGGCTTCCGCGCGGAGCTCGAGTGCGCCTTCATGGAGGGCCTCCGAGCCGCGGTGCCGATGCGCGACGACGTCGAGCCCGACGGGATCGCGGACCTGCTGTTCGAGCTCGCCGCCGAGGACGACGGGCCCTCGGTCTCCTCCTACCTGCAGACCGAGGGCACGATCGACCAGTTCCGCGAGTTCGTCATCCACCGATCGGCCTACCAGCTGAAGGAGGCGGACCCGCACACCTGGGCGATCCCGCGCTTGCGCGGCGCCGCGAAGGCGGCGATGGTCGAGATCCAGGCCGACGAGTACGGCTCCGGCCGCCCCGATCGGGTCCACTCGACCCTGTTCGCGAAGGCGATGGACGCGCTCGGGCTCGATTCCGCCTACGGCGCCTACGTCGACCGGATCCCCGGTGCGACGCTCGCCACGGTCAACCTGATCTCCCGGTTCGGGCTGCACCGAGAGCTGCGCGGGGCGCTCACAGGCCACCTGGCGATGTTCGAGATCACCTCGCCGGTGCCGAACCGCCGGTACGCCGCCGCGCTCCGCCGCTTCGGCGCCGCGGACGACGCGATCGACTTCTTCGACGAGCACGTGGAGGCCGACTCGGTCCACGAGCAGGTCGCGGCGCGCGACCTAGCCCAGGGCCTGGCGCTCGCCGAGCCCGCGCTGGCGGCGCAGATCGTCTTCGGCGCCGAGGCGCTCCTGCTCCTCGAGTCGCGCTGGGGCGCCGCCCTGCTCGCCGGCTGGGAGGACGGCGGCTCCTCGCTGCGTGAGGCCCGTGCGGGAAACGCCCTCAGTCGGGCGTGACGAGCTCCGCCGGCAAGGCATCGATGCTGCGCGGAGCCGGATCCTCGGCTGCGCCGGCCTCGGTGCGGAAGCCGACGAGCTTGTGAGTGCCGTCGCAGAACGGCCGCGCTCGCGATCGCCCGCAGCGGCAAAGGGCGATCGTCCCGCGCCGCAGCGCGAGCGGGTTGCCGTCGGCGTCGAGGACCTCGAAATCGCCGCGGACGATGTACGGCCCGTCCTTGCAGGGGGTGATCCGCGCGGCCACGACCCGGGGTTTCCCGATCCCGACGGCGTCCAAACCGCCGCCTCAGGCCAGGAAGCGCTCGGCCAGCTCGCGGGCGGCGCCCTCCGGGCCCCCCGCCGCGGCCCAAGCGCGCTGGCGGATCGCGCCGTTCTCCTCGGTGAGCGGTCGCGCGGCGTCCGCCCCGACGCGGTCGATGAGGTCGGTGAGGCGCTCCCGGGTCGGGCGGCGGACGCCGCTGTCGAGGTCGGCGAGCGTCCCGTCGAGCCCGTGGCGGCCGGCGGACCACCGGTTCTCGCCGATCCGCCAGGTCGGATGCACCGGCAGCGACTCGCCCGCGTCGTACCGCGCGGCGAGATCGACGACGAGCCCGCGCACGAAAGCCGCGACCGCGACGGTCTCGGCGACGGTCGCCTGCTGGTCGGGGACCCGCGCCTCGATCGTCCCGTGCACGGGGTGGAGGCGCAGCTCCCACCACCACATCCGCGGCTCGGGGGCGACCCCGGCCGCCGCCGCCCACCCGAGCGCGCCCTCGAACTCGTCGAGGCTCGCGAACGCCGGCGGCACCCCCTGGCGCGGGAGCGTCTCGGAGATCTTCGGCCTGATCGAGGCCAGGCCGGTGTCGCGGCCGCCGTGCAGCGGCGCGTTCGCGGCCAGCGCGGCGATCTCGCCCAGGTAGGAGCGCAGCGCGTTGTAGACGGCGAGCGAGCGCTCCGCGCCGCCGATCCGGACGTGCACGTGCAGGCCGAAGACGAGCTGGCGCCGGGCGACCGGCCCGTACTCGTCGCGCGTGAGCCGGTAGGCGTCCGCCTGGTTCAGCTCGCCCTCGACCGCCGCGAACGGGTGCGCGCCGGAGCCGGCGAGCCGACCGATGCCCTCCGCCGCCGCCGCGAGGTCGCGCCGCCCGGCGGCGAGCTGGGCGGCGAGCTCGCCGAGGTCCTCCGCGGGCGTCGTCAGGAGCTCCAGCTGGGCGGCGGGGAGCTCGGGCTTGAACCGCGGGTCGCCCTCCAACCGGGCCAGGACCTCCCCCGCGCGAGGCGCCAGGTCGAGCGTCTCCGGATCGAGCAGCATGAGCTCCTCCTCGACCCCGATCGTCGGGGCCGCGCCGCCCCCCTCCTCGAAGATCCGCCGCAGCTCGCTCAAGCGGGGTGCCCCCGATGAGGATCGTCGCGCTGCCCGGGGTCTTCCGCCCGAGGAGCGACAGCTGGATGCTCGCCGAGATGGTTCAGGGGGATGTCCTACCCGGATCGAGCGTTCTCGATCTCTGCACGGGCAGCGGCGTGGTCGCGGTCGCCGCGGCGCTCGGCGGCGCCGGTGAGGTGACCGCGGTCGACGTCTCGCGCCGCGCCGCGCACACCGTCCGGCTGAACGCGGCGCTCAACGGGGTGCGGGTCCGGGCGCTCCGCGGCGACCTCCTCGGCCCGGTCGCCGGCCGCCGCTTCGACCTGATCGCCGCGAACCCGCCCTACCTGCCGTCCGCCCCGTCCGCGCACGGGCGCCTACCGGACGGCGGCCCGGCACGGGCCTGGGAGGGCGGAGCCGACGGTCGCGCCTTCATCGACAGGATCATCGCCGCCGCGCCCGGCCACCTGCGTCCCGGCGGCGCGCTGCTCCTGATCCACTCCTCCGTCTGCGAGCCGGCAGCGACGCTGACGCGGCTCGCGGAGGCGGGCCTCGACGCGGAGGTGGTCGCCCGCCACCACGGCCCGCCCGGCCCCCTGCTGGCTGCCCGCCACCCGGGCCTGGCGGAGGAGGAGATCGTGCTGGTCAGGGCGGTTCACATGTTGAAACCGCAGCTTTCGGGTATCCGCTAGGCGACGAGGTGGGGACCAACGTGCAGACAGAGCAGGGATCCATTCGGCTACTCGATGCCGATCCCGGGCTCGGAGAGGGACTTCCTCCCGAGCAGGAGCTGGAGGCCAGAGACCAGCTCCTCACCGACGTGCTCACGATTCACCGGGGCGACTGGCTTCCGCCGGACGACGAGCCCGACGGCCACCTCGGCTACCTCGTCCTCGGCGGCCTGCTGATCCGCGAGGTGACCGTCGGCAAGTCGCGCAGCGTCGAGCTGCTCAACGTCGGCGACCTGCTCCGTCCCTGGCAGGAGGACCCGAGCTCGTTCTCGTCCACCCGCTGGGCGGTGCTCGAGGAGGTCACGCTCGCCGTCCTCGGCCCCGCGGCGGCCAAGCGGATCGGGCGCTATCCGCGGATGGCCGGGCTGCTCGTCGAGCGGACGGTGTGCCGCGCCCGCAACCTCGCCGTGCACTGGGCGATCGCCAACACGGTCGGCCTGGACACCAGGATCCTGATGCTCTTCCGCCACCTCGCCGAGCGCTGGGGGAAGGTGACGCCGAACGGGGTCGCTGTCCCGCTCCCGATCACCCACCAGACGGTCGCCGACCTCGTCGGCGCGCGGCGGCCCTCGGCGACGACGGCGATCGTGAGGCTGGCGGAACGCGGCCAGCTGAGCCGCACCGCGGATGGCGGCTGGCTGCTCGACGCGGTGTCGCCGCCGCTCGGCGCGGAGGCGTAACGAAAGCTACGCGCCGGGCGGTCCCGATGATCGATCGACCCGCTCGTCGGCCGCGAGCGCCTCGATGACGCTGGTGCCGACGTTCCCGGTACCGCCGATGACGACGACGCGCATGCTCGGGTCTTATCCGTCGCTGGTTTGGCAATCGGCGGTTCGGGCATCAGCTACCTCGGGCCGCGCGGTCGGCGCAAGCTGGCGAGACCGGCTCAATCGGAAAAGCCGAGAAACCGGGCTGCAGGCGGCGCGAGCGCCTTCGCAAAGCGGTGGGAGCATCTTCACGGGTCCAGGAGGGACAATGGCCGCCACCGCCGTCACCGAGAACTCACCCAAGCTCTCCCGCCGTCGACCGAGGCGGCCGATCGCCGCGCATGAGGGGACGTCCAAGCGGGACGAGGAGCGACTTCTCGCCGAATACGCCAGGACCCGCGACCCGGCTGTGCTCGAGGAGCTCGTCGACCGCTTCATGCCGCTCGCCAAGAGCCTCGCCGGCCGCTACAGCGGCGGGGTCGAGCCGTACGACGACCTGCTCCAGGTCGCGAGCGTCGGCCTCGTCAACGCCCTCACCCGCTTCGACCCCGATCGCGGCTACAGCTTCGCCACCTTCGCGGTGCCGACCATCCTCGGCGAGGTCCGCAGGCACTTCCGCGACCGCGGCTGGTCGATCCGGGTGCCGCGCGACCTGCAGGAGCGGAACCTCGACGTCGAGAAGGCGCTGTCGGAGCTGCCCACCATGCTCGGGCGCTCGCCCTCGGCACCCGAGATCGCCGACCACCTCGGCATCTCGGTCGAGCACGTGCTCGAGGCGATGGAGGCGGGCACCGCCCATCACGCGCGCTCGATCGACGCCGTCCAGGGAGACGAAGGCGAGGACGACGGCCGGTCGCTCGCCGACGTGCTCGGGGCGGACGAAGCGGGCTACGAGGCTGTCGAGTACGGGGCCACGATCGAGCCGGTGCTGAAGCGCCTCTCGCCGCGCGACCGCCGCATCCTCCACATGCGCTTCGTCGAGGACCGCACCCAGTCGGATATCGCCGGCGAGGCCGGCGTCTCCCAGATGCACGTCTCCCGGATCCTGCGCGCCACCCTGCGGGAGCTGCGCGCCGCCGTCGCCGAGCCGGGCGAAGCGGCCGGTCCCGGCTAGCGCCTCCCGGCGCCGATCTCGCGCCAGTTCGCGCTGCGTTTCCCGGGCTCGTACGGCGAGCCGAGGCGCTTCGCGACGACCCCGCCGAGCCCGCGCCGCCGCCCGGCCTCGAGCAGGGCGGCGCCGTCACCCACATGGTGCGCCGGCGCCTGCCAGACCTCGCCGTCGATCGGCACCTCGGCGAGCCGCTCGCGGCGGTCCTCGTAGGCGTCCTCGCAGAGCACGGTGCCGTCGAGGAACGGGAGGTCGAAAACGACGAGCGCGACGGGCGTGCTGCGGGCCCGCCGGCGGACGGTCGAGTCGGAGGCATCCTCGAGCCGATGGGCGAGCCGGTCCCGGTCCGGGACGCCGTCGGCGTCGAAGGCGACGAGGACGCCATCGAGGATCGCCTCGGTGGCGCCGAGCGCGCGCCCGGCGCGGCGGACCTCGGGGAACAGCGCCTGCACCTCCGCGCCCTCGGGATCGCGCAGGACGAGATCGCCGGGGCGGGCGAACGCGAGCACCCTCCGGCCGCTCCAGCGCACCTCGAAGGCCCAGCCCTCCTCGTCCGCGGGCAGCTTGCCCCGCTTCGCAAGCATCGGCTCGAGCGGCTCGGGCATCGGCTCCCTCCCCGGCGGGGGCGGGTCCATGCGGTGGATCAGCCAGCCGTCGGTGCGCTCACCCGCCTTGCGGATGCGAAACAGCGCGTAGCGCCCGCGCAGACGCTCGCCCGCGAAGGTCGCGACCACCTTCGCGTCCTCGAACTTCTCGGCGACGTAGGTGCCGCGATCCCAGATCGTCATCTCGCCGGCGCCGTACTGGCCCGCCGGGATCGTGCCGGCGAAATCGAGGTACTCGAGCGGATGGTCCTCGGTGTGGACCGCGAGCCTGTCGTCGCCGGGGTCGAGCGGGATGCCGCGGGGCAGGGCCCAGGAGGCGAGCGCGCCGCCGCGCTCGAGCCTCAGGTCCCAGTGCAGGCTGGTCGCGTCGTGCTGCTGGACGACGAAGCGGCCGCTCGATGCTCCTTTGGCGCCGGAGCCGCCCACACCATCGGGCTCCGGCGTCTCACCGAACGACCGCTTGCGCCGGTACTCGGAAAGCGATTCCTCGCTACGTGGCCCCGACCGTCTGCTTCCGCTGCTCATCGTGGACACCCTCGGCGAACTCCTCGATCGCCTTCGCGCTGAAGGCATCCAGGTCGTCGGGCCTGCGGCTCGTCACGAGCCCGGCGTCGACGTGGACCTCCTCGTCGACCCACTCGCCGCCGGCGTTGCGGATGTCGGTCTGCAGGCTCGGCCACGACGTGAGCGTACGCCCGTCGACCACCCCGGCCTCGATCAGCGTCCACGGCGCGTGGCAGATCGCCGCCACGGGCTTCCCGGCCTCGAAGAAGGCGCGAATGAACCGCACCGCGTCCTCGTCGGTGCGGAGCTGGTCGGGGTTCGCGACCCCGCCGGGCAGGACGAGCCCGTCGTAATCGGCGGCGTCGGCGTCGGCGACCTTGCGGTCGGCCTCGAAGGACCTGCCCTTGTCCAGGTGCTCGAATCCCTGGACCTCCGCGCCCCCGGGCGAGAGCAGCTCGACCTCGGCGCCGGCCTTCTGGATCTCGTTCCACGGGGTCTCGAGCTCGATCTGCTCGACGCCCTCGTCGGCCGTCAGGAACGCGATCTTCTTGCCTGTCAGTGATTCGCTCATGCCCCTCGCGTACCCGGGGCGACCGCGGCGAAAAGCGCCGGGTCAGCGATCCGACGACCGGCCTAGAACTTCGCCTCGTCGGGCTCCTTCTCGCCGGGCCACACGCCGGTGGCGCGGTAGAAGGCGGCGCGGCTGCCGCGGTCGCTGCCGGCGCGGACGCCGCGGAAGATCGCGCCCTGGACGGCGTTCGCGGCGACGAGCTTCGCCATGCTCACGTCGCGATGCTCGGCCTCGGGCGGCTCGGCGTCGTCGAAGCGCGCCCAGATGAAGTCGAAGAGCTTCTTGCTGAGCATGCCGGCGATCAGGCTGCCGGCGATGCTGAACGGGATGAACAGGACCTTGGCGATCATGGCTGGGTCACCATCTCCTTCTCAGTTCTTGGGGTCGCGGGGTTCGAGGGCGATCGTCTCCTCCTCGGGCACGCCGGCGGCGAGCTCGCGCTCGCGCTCGAGCTCCGCGTTCAGCTCGGCGCCGAAGAGGATCGCGAGGTTGGTGATCCACAGCCACACCAGGAAGACGATCACCGCCGCGATGCTGCCGTAGGTCGCGTTGTAGGCGCCGAAGTTGGCGACGTAGAAGGCGAAGAGCAGCGAGGCGACGAGCCAGAGCACCACCGCGACGACGCCGCCCGGCGTGATCCAGCGAAAGCCCGGCTGCTTCACGTTCGGCGCCGTCCAGAACAGCACCGACATCATCGTGATCACGGCGAGCACGATCGCCGGCCACTTGGCGACGTCCCAGATCGTCACCGCGGTGTCGCCGGCGCCGACCACGTCGCCGACCTCGCGCGCCAGGGGGCCGGTAACGATCACCGCGAGCGCGCAGACCGCTAGCAGCAGGACCATCACGACCGTGATCCCGATCTGGAGCGGGCGCAGCTTCCAGAACGGCCTGCCCTCCGCGACCTCGTAGATCCGGTTCGAGGCGCGGGCGAACCCGCCGACGTACCCGGAGGCGGACCAGAGCGCTCCCAGCAGGCCGAGCACGAGCCCGATGCCCGCCGCCTGGGTCGAGGAGATCTGCTCGATCGCGCCGACCAGGATCTCCTGAGCGGGCCCGGGGGCGAGCGCCTCGACGTTCTCGATCAGCGGATCCGTGGCCGAGCTGCCCACCAGGCCGAGGATCGAGACGAGCGCGATCAGCGCCGGGAAGATCGCGAGCACCGCGTAGTAGGTGAGGCCGGCGGCGAGGTCGGTGAGCTGGTCCTCCTGGAACTCCTTGGCGGTCCGCTTCAGGACCTGGACCCAGGAGCGAGCGCGCATCCTCAGGGGGCCGCTCGGCGCGCTGCCGGCGGCTCGCCCCGAGCGCTCGCCCGGGTGCGGCTGTGTCGCGGATTCCATCCCTCGGCCTCGGCGACTCCGCTACCCATGCCGGATCGCGGCGAAACCAGCCGGGCGTCAGCGCGCCCGGCTCGCCACGACGACCATCGTCGCGTCGTCGCGGAGCTCGCCACCCTCGGCGGTGAGCACCCGCGCCTCGATCCGGTCGGCGATCCGGGTCGCCGACTCGCCGCCGCAGGTCGAGAGCAGCCCGCGCAGCGCCTCGTCGGTCACCGGCGCCCCCGGGCTCTCGTCGCGGAACCCGGCCTCGGTGATCCCGTCGGTGAAGAGGACCATCGCGTCGTCGGGCCGCAGGCGCACCCCCGCCTCGAACAGCTCGAGCTCCTCGAAGAACCCCAGGAGGGTGCCGTGGGCGTCGACCTCGGTGACCTCGCCGTCCGCGCGGACGTGGAGCGGAGCGGGGTGCCCGCCCGCCGCGACGAGGACGTCGTGGCCCTCCGCCACCGGCTCGACGAGCGCGTAGACCGCGGTCAGGTACTGCTCGTCGGACCCCGCCCGGAGGAGGGCCCGGTTCAGGGTCCGCAGCACCTGCGAGGGACGCGGGTCGTGCATCGCCGCGGTCCTGATCGTGTGGCGGGCGAGCGCGGTCAGGCCGGCGGCGCCGACGCCCTTCCCCGAGACGTCCCCGATCACGATCGCGTAGCGGTCGCCGGAGACCTGGAAGACGTCGTAGAAGTCGCCACCGATCCGCGTCCCCGCCTCCTCGGTGTGCAGGCGCGCGTCGAGATCGAGGCCCGCGATCTTGCCCGCGTCGGGGGGCAGGAGGCCCCGCTGCAGCGTGTCGGCGATCTCGCGGTAGCGCGCCTCGCTCGCTCGCAGCCTCGCCTCGGCGCTCTTCAAGTCGGTGACGTTCTCGACCACGCTGATCACCGCCCGCGGGTCGCCGAGCGGCCCCGGCAGGGGGATCGCGTGCGCGATCGCCCAGCGCTGCTCGCTGACCGCGGGCCCGGCGAACTGGACGAGCTGCGAGGGGCTCGGCTCGCCGCGGAGGGCCTTGAACAGCGGCAGGTCCCCGCGGTCCATCTCGACACCGTCCTCGTCGTAGATGGTGAGGCCGGCGATCGCGTCGATCACGGAGACCCCGATCAGCTGGTCCGGCGTGGCGCCGTTGATCCGCGCCGTCACCTCGTTGACGAACCGGTAGCGGCCCGCGGGGTCGACGACGGTGACGCCGACCGGCATGTGCTGAAGCACGAGCTCGAGCTCGTCCCGGGATTCGCGGACCTGCGCCTGCGCCTGCTCGCGGGCGATGAACTCGCCGACCTTGCGGCCGAAGCGCTGGCAGTCCTCGAGCAGCTCCTCGTCGGGCTCGGTGATCTCGCGGCCGAGCACCTCGACCACGCCCAGGACCTCCTCGCCGCGCTTGATCGGGAAGACGAGCACGCTGCGGAGCCCCGCGTCGAGGGCCGGCCGGACCTTCGGGTGGGCCGTGTCGGCCGGGATCTCGCTGATCCACTGGGGCTCGCCCGCCTCCCAGGCCCGCCCGGGGAGGCGCTCGCCGACGGTGAACGTGGTGTGCTCGAGCTCGTTGCGGGCGAAGCTGCGCTCCCGCTCACCGGAGGCCTCGTCGAGCCAGACGTCGACGGCCCGCATCCGCTCGCCGCCGGGCTCGACGAGCCAGAGGATGCCGGCGGCCCAGCCAAGCGATCCGCAGATCGCCTCGAGGAAGCGCGGCGCCGCCTCCGACATCGTCTCCGACATCGCCAGCGCCTCGCTCGCGGCGCGCTGGGTCTCGAGCCGGCGCGCGAGCCGGGCGCGCGAGGCCGCGAGCCCGAGCCCGTTCGAGACGAGCGCGAAGAGCTCGATCTCCTCGGAGGCGAATGAGCGCTGCTCGCGCGTCCAGGCTCCGAAGGTGCCGATCGGGCCCGCCGTGCCGGGGATCGCCGCGGTGAGGCCACTGCGGACTTCCTCGCCGAGCAGGGTCGCCGCCGGCTCGAACCGCGACTCCGCGGGCATGTCCTCGACCACCACGACTTCGCCGGCGCCGAGCACGAAGGCCGGCTGGGAGCCGGGCTCGGCGGTGGACGCGATGGCCCCTCTGAGGTGTTCGGGGACGCCGTGGCCCGAGCGCACGATCATGCGGCCGTCCGACAGCAGCTCGAGCACACCCGCGAACTGCAGGCCGAGCATCTGGACGACGGCCTCGGACGCCCGGGCGTAGACGGTTTCGAGATCGTCGAGGAGCGCGAGCTGCGCGAGCTCGTTGAGCGCCACCCCGGCGCGCCGGGCGTCGAGTTCGTGCGTCGCCGTCGTGGCGCGACCCTACCGCTCAGGCGGGGGTCAGCAAGCCTTTCGTGGGCGACTCCGGGTGGCCCTTGTCAGGACCGGGGGCGTCCTCGGAGGGATCGGGCGCCGGATCGGTCCCCGATTCGCCGGGCCCGGCCTCGCCGGGACCCTCCTGGGTGTCCGGCGGCACCGGCGGGTTCTCGCCCACCGGCGCGCCGAACGGAACTTCGGTACGGGCCAAGGTCAGGTCTTGCGCTCGAGGTCCGCGACCTCGTCGGCCTTCTGGTCCGCCCTGTCCTCGGCCTTGGCGAGATCCTCCTTGGCCTCGCCCTTCTGCTCTTCCTTGCGGCCCTCGCGGCGGGTCGAGGCGTCGCCGGTGAGATCGCCGACGGCCTTCTTCGCCCTGCCGGTGGCCTTGTCGATGAGACTCATTCGAGTATCTCCCTTTCCTTGGTTGCGGCGGTTGGGCTACCCGCGCTCGGCGCTGAGAAACCTCCGAACCGGGTAAGAGACCGCCTCGCATGCCTCGCCTCAAGCGCGCAGACTGCTCCGCTCCGGGGATCCGCCGGGTCCGGCGTGGCCGTGGCTTCAGCTACGTCGACGACGCGACCGGCGAGCGGATCACCGATCCCGAGACGATCGACCGGATCACCGAGCTCGTGATCCCGCCGGCGTGGAAGGACGTCTGGGTCTGCCCGTTCCCCAACGGCCACATCCAGGCGACCGGGTTCGACGAGGCCGGGCGCAAGCAGTACCGCTACCACGACCGCTGGCGCGAGCACCGCGACCGCGAGAAGTTCGAGGCCGTGCTCGACCTCGCCGCCGAGCTGCCGCGGGTCCGGCGGCGGCTCAAGCGGGACCTGAAGCGCCGCGGGCTCGTCCGCGAGCGCGTCCTCGCCTGCTCGATCCGCCTGCTCGACCTCGGCTTCTTCCGGATCGGCAGCGAGCAGTACGCCGAGGAGAACGAGACCTACGGCCTCGCGACGATCCGCAAGCGCCACGTCTCGTTCGAGCGCGGCCTGATCGTCTTCGCCTACGAGGCGAAGGGCTCCCAGCAGCGGGTCCAGGTCATCGACGACCCCGAGATCGTCCCGATCGTCCGCGCGCTGCGGCGCCGCAAGGGCGGCGGCCACGAGCTCCTCGCCTATCGCGAGGACGGGGGCTGGCGCGACGTGCGCTCCGACCAGATCAACGAGTACCTGAAGGAGGTCGCGGGCAGCGACTTCACCGCGAAGGACTTCCGCACCTGGAACGCGACCGTGCTCGCCGCGGTCGCCCTCGCGCTGCACGAGCCGGAGGCGACCTCGAAGACCGCGCGCAAGCGCTTGGCCACCGCGGCGACGAAGGCGGTCTCCGAGTACCTCGGCAACACCCCCGCCGTCTGCCGGGCGTCCTACATCGACCCGCGGGTCTTCGACCGCTTCGACGCCGGCGAGACGATCCGCGCGCGGCTCGACGAGCTCGGCGGCGAGTTCGACCCGGCCAAGCCGACCCACCGCGAGCGGGTCGAGGCGGCCGTGCTCGACCTGATCGGCTAGAGCGCGCGGCGGACCTTTGGGGTCAGACCCCTTGAGTCGCCTGCACTCAAGGGCTCCGTCCCTTTGGGGTCTGACCCCTTGAGTGCGGCGCTGTGAGGTTTCCATCTGGCAGGCGGCCTCGGCGAGCTCGGGGTCGATGTGGGCCGCGCAGTCGCGCGGCACGGCTACGTCGAGGTGGCGGACGTAGGCGTCGAGGGCGCTGTAGAGGATGCACTGCTCGGTGACATCGCGTCGTCGGGGGGCAGCATGGGCTCAACCAGCTCGGGGTGGGCGGCGGCCCGCGCCCGCTCGGCGAGCCGCGGGGCAGGTCGCGCTCGCGCGCCGCGGCGACGAGTCCGGCGATCGGCGCGACCACGTCGGCCTTGCGAGGGGGTGTCCATCGGCCGTGTTTACCCCGTCGCTCGCGGGGTACAAGCCGAGATGAGTACGCCTATGCGCACCAGCGCCGCGTGCTCACATCAGGGGAAGCAGTTCACCGAAAGCAACGAAGGGAGCATCGCAGCCACCATGGCTACGCAGACCACCACGCAGCGCAAGGCGACCGCCCAGAAGGCCGCCGCGACGCGCCGGCGCAACGCCGCGAAGCGCAGCCGTTCCGCGCGCAAGGCGGCGGAGACCCGCGCCGAGGCGCAGCGGAACTCGCTGCAGGCGCTGGCCTACAAGGGCCAGGAGCTCGGTCAGCGGGCCGTCGACCTCACGGTCGGTGCGGCCGCCCAGACCGGCGACCGGGTGAACGAGGCGACCAAGGCGGTGACCACCGCGAGCGGTCGTGATCGGCTGAGGCGCAACGTCCGTGCCTCGGTCCGCGATGCACAGCGCCGTGGCACGCGGGCGCGGAAGAGCGCCAAGCGGACCACGCGCACGCGCAGCCGTGAGGCCGAGCGCCGGATCATCAAGGCGCGGCGCGAGGGCGTCCGGCAGGTGAAGAAGGCCCGCCGCGACACCGAGCGCCGTGCGCGCACCGTTCGGCGCGACGCCGAGCAGCGCGTGAAGAGCCTGCGCTCGTAGCGCAGCGCGACTCAGACTGAACCAGCGGGAAGCGCTCCGGGGCCTACCCCCGGGGCGCTTTCGCGTCCGGGGGCCACGGCGGCGGCCAGCCGCTCGGCCCGCCGCTGCTGGCGGACGACGAACACCATCGCCACGACCGTGACCACGAACAGGATCGTCGCGATCACGTTCACCTCGACCGGGATCCCGCGCTGCGAGGCGCCGAAGATGAACAGCGGGAAGGTCTCCTCGCGGCCGGAGTTGAAGTTCGAGATCACGAAGTCGTCGAGGGAGAGCGCGAAGGCGAGCAGCGCACCCCCGAGCACCCCCGGCATGATCAGCGGCAGCGTGACCAGCCGGAAGGTCTCGAACGAGCTCGCGCCGAGGTCGCGCGCGGCCTCCTCGATCGAGCGGTCGAACCCGATCAGCCGCGAGCGCACGATGATCACGACGAAGCTGATCGAGAACATGATGTGGGCGAGCAGGAGCGTCTGGAACCCCCGGGCGAACTCGAAGTACACGAACATCGAGAGCAGCGCGGCGCCGATCACGACCTCGGGCGTCGCGAGCGGCAGGACGATCAGGAAGTTCGCGGCCCGCCGCCCGAGGAACTCGTGGCGGACGAGCGCGAGCGCGATCATCGTCCCGAGGATCGTCGCGGCCAGCGTCGCGAGCGCGGCCAGGACGAGGCTGGTCACGAACGCCTCGTTCAGGGCCGGCAGGCTGAAGGCGCTCTGCCAGTGATCGAGGGTGAAGCCGCTCCAGGTGAAGTTGAACTTCCCCTCCGGGTCGTTGAACGAGAAGAGCGCGATCACGACAATCGGGATCAGCATGTACGCGATCGCGAGCGCGCCGTAGATCCGCACGCCGTTGCGGCGCAGCCAGCTCACGTCCGCTCCCCCTCTTCGCCCATCAGCGCCTCCGAGCCCGCGAAGCGGATGTAGACCAGGACGATCACGAGGACGATGGCCATCATCACGAACGAGAGCGCCGCCGCCGGCGGGTACAGGCGGACGTCGATGTAGAGGTTCTGGATCACGTTCCCGATCATCTGCTGGCCGGCGCCGCCGAGGAAGTCCGCGTTGATGTAGTCGCCCGCCGCCGGGATGAAGGTGAGGAGCGTCCCGGCGATGACGCCGGGCGCGGAGAGCGGCAGGGTGACCTTGAGGAAAGCGGTCCGCGACGACGCGTACAGGTCCTTGGCTGCCTCGATCAGGCGTTCGTCGATCCCCTCGAGGCTCGCGTAGATCGGCAGCACCATGAACGGCAGGAAGTTGTAGGTGAGGCCCGCGATCACCGAACCGGGCGTGTCGAGCAGCTCGGTGCCCTCACCGATCACGCCGAGCGAGTGCAGGAAGTCGACGAAGAAGCCCTCGTCGGCGAGGATCGTCTGCCAGGCCAGCGTGCGGATCAGGTACGTCGTGAAGAACGGCGCGATCACGATGAAGAGCAGCGCCGTCTTCCAGCGCCCGCCCTTGAACGCGATCGCGTAGGCGAGCGGATAGGCGATCACGAGCGCGAGGAGCGTCGCCACGCCGGCGTAGAGGAAGGTGCGGCCGAACTGCGTTCCGTAGTCGGTGATCGCGTCCGCGAAGTTCGCCCATTCCCAGGTGAACTGGAAGCCCTCGGGATCGCTGATCGCCCCCGAGTTCAGCGAGATGTACGCCATGAACGCCATCGGGATCGCGAAGAAGACGAGCAGCCACAGGAGCCCCGGCCCGAGGAGGAAGTACGGGGTCCTGCGGCGCTGCTTCACGGAGTTACCCGGGCCCGCCGGAACCGGACGCGAAGCGGAGGCTTCCGGCGGATTTCCGTCACCCGGTGATCACCTGCTGGAACGCCTTCTCGATCTCCTCCTCGTCCTCGGCCGGCGGGTTCGGCTGCGACGAGCAGTTCGCGACGTAGTCCTCGCTCGGGAAGACGAGGTCGCTCTTGGCAGCGTCGGAGCCCTGCTCCTCGAGGATCTCCTGGACGCCCTCGACCGGCGAGACGTAGTAGTTGTAGTCCGTGATCTGAGCCTGGTTCTCAGGGTCGTAGACGTAGTCGATCCACTCGTAGGCGGCCGTCGGGTTCGGGGCCCCCACGGGGATCACCATGTTGTCCGACCACTGGATGCAGCCCTCCTCGGGCATCCGGAACTCGATGTCCGGGTCGTCGGCCTGGAGCTGGATGGCGTCACCCGACCAGCCGATCACGGCCGACACGTCGCCGCGCGCGAGGTCCGCGGTGTAATCGTTGCCGGTGAAGTCGACGATCTGGCCGGAGTCGACCGCCTCGCCGAGCTTGTCGATCGCCGCCAGCCAGTCCTCGGTGGTGGCGTCCTCGACGTCGACGCCCATGCTCTTCATCACCAGCGGCACCGTGTCACGCAACTCGGTGAGGACCTCGACCTCGCCCTTGTACTGGGGATCGAAGAGGTCCTCGATCGACGTGAGGTCGGGCGCCTGGCCCTTGTTCACGATCAGCCCGGTCATCCCGCTCTGCCACGGCGCCGAGTAGTTGCGCTCGGGGTCGAACCCGGGACTCGCGAGGTTGGCGGTGAGGTTCTCCTCGAAGTTCGGGATCGCCTCCTTGTCGAACTCCTGGAGGTAGCCGAGGTCGTACATCTTCTGCGCCATCCAGTCGGTGACGACGTAGATCGAGGCGCCGCCGGACTCGCCGTTGTCGAGCTCGGGCTGGACCTTGGCGAAGAACTCGTTGTTGTCGTTGACGTCCTCCGTGTAGTCGACCTTGATCCCGGTCTCCTCCTCGAACTCGGGGACCGTGTCCTTGTCGATGTAGAAGGGCCAGTTCGAGATCGCGAGCTCACCCGACGCGGTGCCCTCGGCCTCCGCGGTGGTCACGTCGCCCTCGTTGCCGCCTCCGCCGAGGTCGCTGCCGCACGCGGCCGCCCCAAGGGCGAGCACGCAGAACGCGATCGCGGCGATGAGCTTGGTCGTTTGGTCCCTCACTGAGATGTCTCCTCTCGTTCACGTACAAGATGCATGTGCTCCGGTGCCCAGGCGAGCCGGACCCTGGACCCGGCGCTCGGAAGCTCCTGGCGGGCGGCCTCGTCGGCGTTCGGGACGAGCACCGTCATCGGCACGTCGCCGTTCACGCGGACGATCAGCTGCGTCGACGTCCCCAGGTACAGGGTCGATTCGACCTGGCCCTCCACGCTCGGGTGGTCGGCGGTCGTGGGCGCCGAGGGATCCTCGACGCGAAGCTTCTCCGGGCGGACGCAGGCGTAGGATCCCTTGCCGTTCTGCGAGCCCGGGACCTGCTCGGCGGGCAGCAGGTTGGAGACGCCGATGAACCCGGCGACGAAGGGCGTCTCGGGGCGCTCGTAGACGTCCTCGGGGGAGCCGATCTGCTCGACCATGCCGCGGTTCATGATCGCGATCCGATCCGACATCGTCAGCGCCTCCTCCTGGTCGTGGGTGACGTAGACGAAGGTGATCCCGACCTCGCGCTGGATCCGCTTGAGCTCGACCTGGAGGCCCTTGCGCAGCTTGAGGTCGAGCGCGCCGAGCGGCTCGTCGAGCAGCAGCACCTTCGGCAGGTTGACGAGCGCGCGCGCCAGGGCGACCCGCTGCTGCTGGCCGCCGGAGAGCTGGCTCGGCTTGCGCGGGGCCTCCGTGCCCAGCCCGACCCGCTCCAGCTCGGCGTTGACGCGGGAGCGGATCTCGGCGTCCGCGACCTTCCGCCGCTTGGGGCCGAAGGCGATGTTGTCGGCGACGCTCAGGTGGGGGAAGAGGGCGTAGCTCTGGAAGACCGTGTTGGTCGGGCGCCGGTGCGCGGGCCGGTCCGCCATGTCCTCGCCGTCGATCAGGACGCGGCCCGAGGTCGGCTCCTCGAAGCCGGCGATCATCCGCAGCGTCGTCGTCTTGCCGCAGCCGCTGGGGCCGAGGAGCGTGAAGAACTCGCCTTCGGCGAGGTCGAGATCGAGCGACCGGACAGCGACGACATCGTCGAAGTGCTTTGAGACCTGCTCTAGTTGGACGCTCGGCTTCACCGCTGCGGTGCGAATCCTCTCCCAAGCTTTGCCGGTGCGGCAATCGGCGGATGCCCCAAAACCCGCGTACCGGCTTGTACGAACTGTATAACGACTTCCGCCCGAATTTGACCGCTGGCCAGGTTGCCCGCGGCGACCCGCCGAACTACGGTTGTCCGCAGCGTCTTAGACGTATAGTCGAGTCAGACCAAACCGAGGAGGAAGCCCAATGGCGACGACCAGCGCGGGACTCACGTCGGCCGACTCGAGTCTCCAGGAGCAGGCTCTTCGCCATCTCTGGCTCCACTTCACGCGGATGGGCGGGTACGACGGCGAGCACGAGGTGCCGATCATCGTCCGCGGGGAGGGCCCCTACGTCTGGGATGAGCACGGCCACCGCCTGCTCGACGGGCTCTCCGGCCTCTTCTGCGTCAACGCCGGGCACGGCCGGGCCGAGATCGGCGACGCGATGGCGGCCCAGGTCCAGGAGCTCGACTTCACGACCAACTGGAGCTACGCTCACCCGCGCGCGATCGAGCTCGCCACCAAGATCGCCAGCCTGACGCCGGGTGACCTCAACCGGGTGTTCTTCACCTCGGGCGGCTCCGAGGCGGTCGAGTCGGCGCTCAAGCTCGCGCGCAACTTCCACCGCGTCGAGGGCAAGGGCCAGAAGCACAAGGTGGTCGCCCGCGAGGTCTCCTACCACGGGACTTCGATGGGGGCGCTGTCGGCCACCGGCCTGACGGCCCTCAAGACCCCGTTCGAGCCGCACACGCCCGGCGGCGTGCACGTGCCGAACACCAACAGCTACCACTGGCCCGAGGGCCGCGACCCGCTCTGGGCCGCCGACGAGATCGAGCGGCGGATCGAGTTCGAGGGACCGGAGACGGTCGGCGCGGTGATCCTCGAGCCAGTGCAGAACGCCGGCGGCTGCATCCCGCCCCAGGAGGGCTACTTCCAGCGCGTGCGCGAGATCTGCGACCGCCACGACGTGCTCCTGATCTCCGACGAGGTGATCTGCGCGTGGGGCCGGCTCGGCCACTTCTTCGGCTGCGAGCGCTACGACTACCAGCCCGACATCGTCACTTCGGCCAAGGCGCTCACCTCCGCCTACATCCCGATGGGGGCGATGATCGTCTCCGACCGCGTCGCCGCCCCGTTCATGGAGGGGACCGAGATGTTCGCCCACGGCTTCACGTTCGCCGGCCACCCGGTCGCGGCCGCGGCGGCGCTCGCCAACATCGACGTGTTCGAGCGCGAGGACCTCTGCGGGCACGTGCTGCGCAAGGAGGCCGAGTTCCGCGGCCTGCTCGACGGCCTGCGGGACCTGCCGATCGTCGGCGACGTGCGCGGCGCCGGGTTCTTCCAGGCGGTTGAGCTGGTCATGGACAAGGAGACCAAGGAGGGCTTCTCGGACGAGGAGTCCGAGCGGCTCCTGCGCGGCTTCCTCTCCGGCGAGCTCTACCGGCAGGGCCTGATCTGCCGCGCCGACGACCGCGGCGACCCCGTGGTCCAGTTCGCGCCGCCGCTGATCTGCGACACCGAACAGTTCGAGGAGATCGAGCAGATCATGCGCTCGGTGCTGACGGAGGCATGGGAGAGGATCTGAAGTGCTGACGGTCAGGGCTCTCACCGAAGAGCTCGAGCTGGAACTCGTCGCCGGCAACGGCGAGGCGGACCGCCCGATCCGCTGGGTCCACATCTCCGAGCTCGAGGACCCGACCCAATGGCTGACCGGCTCGGAGCTCCTGCTCACCACCGGGATCGCGCTCTCGACGCCGGCCAGGCAGCGGCGCTTCGTGAAGCTCCTCGCCGACAAGGGCCTCGCCGGGCTCGGGCTCGGGACGGGCTTCGAGCACAAGCGGCTGCCGAAGGCGATGGTGGACGCGGCGTCCGAGCACGGCCTGCCGCTCTTCGAGGTCCCCTACGAGATGCCCTTCATCGCGCTCACCGAGCGGGCCTTCACGGAGCTCGTCAACGAGGGCTATGGCGTCTTGGAGCGCGGGCTCGCCCTGCAGGAGCGGCTCGAGCGGCTGGTGATCGAGGAGGCCGGGCTCGACGCGATCCTGACGGCGATCGGGACCGCGGTCGCGGGCTCGGCGCTCCTGCTCGACGCGAACGGCTCCTCGCTCGGCGGCGGCGGGGTCGAGGGCGCGCCCCTGAACGCGCTCGCGGCCGAGATCGCCGATCGCACCCGCGAAGCGCGGGTCGCCCCGTTCACCCCCGACCACCCGGAGCTCGCCCCGCGCGCGGTCGTCGTCCCCCTGCCGGACGGCGACCTCGCCGAGGCGCGCGCCTGGCTCGCCGTCGTCAAGGCCGACGGCGAGCTCACCGAGTTCGACCGCCTGATCGCCCGGCAGGCCGCGATCGCGGTCGCCCTCGAGATGATGCGCGAGCGCGCCGTGCGCCAGACCGAGCGCCGGCTCGCCGGCGACGTCCTCGCCGAGGCGCTGTCCGGCCGCCTCGACGAGCGGGAGGTCCGGGGCCGGCTGCGGCCGTTCGGCGTCGGCTCCGAGGCCGCCGTGCTGGTCTTCGAGCTCGAGGACCCGGTCCGGGCCGCGGACGATCTCGAGGCGGCGCTCGCGCGCGAGGGGATCACAGCGCTCGTCGCCTCGACGACGGCGGTGCGCAAGGAGCTCCTCTGCGCGGTGATCGACGCGAGCGCCGGCGATCCCGTCGAGGTCGCCCGCGGCGCCCGCGCCGCGCTCGCCCGCGATCGCGGCCAGGTCCGTGCCGCGGCGAGCCGGGTCTCCGCGGCGAGCGCCGTCCACCGCTCCTTCCACGAGGCCCGCTGCGCGCTCGAGGCCACCTCGCTCGCCAACGGCGACGCCCCGGAGGTCGCCTCGTACCGCGACCTCGGCGCCTTCACCCTGCTGCTCGCGCTCCAGGACGACGAGGCGCTGCGGCTCTACGCCGAGAGCCTCCTGGCGCCGATCGAGGGCACCGAGGGCGAGTACGGCGGCGAGCTGCTGCGCTCGCTCGAGGCGTTCATCGAGCAGAACGGGCAGTGGGAGCGCGCCGCGCGGGAGCTCTACTGCCACCGGCACACGCTGCGCTACCGGATCCGCCGCGTCGAGGAGCTCACCGGCCGCGACCTGAGCCGCGCCCACGACCGGATCGAGCTCTGGCTCGCGCTGCGGGCGAGGGAGCTGGTCGGCTGATGGCGGCCCGCGAGCTCAAGGTGGCGGTGCTCGGCGCCGGCGGGACGATCGCGCCCGCGATCGTCCGCGACCTCGCCGAGTCCGACGAGGTGTCCGGGATGCTCCTGCTCGACATCGACGAGGAGCGGGCCGCGAAGGTGGCGGAGCGCCACGGCGGCGGCAAGGCGAAGGCGAAGCGGGCGAACGCCCGCGGCACCGCGTCCGACCACGACTCGGTGACCCGCGCGATCCAGCGCTGCGACGTCCTGATCAACTCGGCCAGCTACCGCGTCAACCTCGACACGATGCGCGCCTGCGTCGAGACCGACACGCACTACGTCGATCTCGGCGGCCTGTACTGGATGACCTCGCGCCAGCTCGCGCTCTCGCCGCAGTTCGAGGCTGCCGGCCTGACCGCGATCCTCGGGA
>DASUSH010000051.1:0-6820 GCA_036375215.1 Solirubrobacterales bacterium | reverse complement strand
GACGCCGCTGCGGTCCGAGGCCTGGGGCGACGGCAGCCGCATCTCATGTAGATGAGATCGAGCCGAACCGGACGCGAAGCGGAGGATTCGGCGGGTTCACTCGGCGAAGGTACCAGCGGCCCGTCACAATCCTCCGCCCATGCTCGCCACGCATCACGTCGAGTCCTCGCCCGTGTTCCCCGCCGGGAGCCGGGTCAACGAGCGCGGCCGGCTCGAGGTCGGCGGCTGCGACGTCGTCGAGCTCGCGGCCGAGTTCGGCACGCCCGCCTACGTCTACGCCGAGGACGACCTGCGGGCCCGAGCGCGCGCTTACGTCGACGCCTTCCGCACGCGCACGGACGACTTCGAGGTGCTCTACGCGAGCAAGGCCGCGCCGATCACCGCGATCTACCGCCTCTTCGCGGAGCTCGGCCTCTCCGTGGACGTCGCTTCCGGGGGCGAGCTCGCGATGGCGCTCGCCGCCGGCTTCGACCCCGAGCGCATGTACCTCCACGGCAACAACAAGACCCCCGCGGAGCTCCGCTACGCGAGCGAGTCCGCGGTCGGGACGATCGTCCTCGACTCCTTCGACGAGATCGCGCGTCTCGACGCGCTGCTCGACCATCCCCAGCGCGTGCTGATCCGCGTGACGCCGGGGATCAAGGCCGACACCCACACCTACATCCAGACCGGGCAGCTCGACTCGAAGTTCGGGTTCGGGCTCGAGGACGGGCTCGCCGCGCGCGCGATCGAGGTGGTGCGCGACTCGCGCAACCTCGAGCTCGTCGGGCTGCACGCCCACATCGGCTCGCAGATCTTCGAGCTCGAGCCCTACACGAAGGCGATCGAGGCGCTCGCCCGGCTGGTCGACGGCGACTGGTGCCGCATCCTGAACGTCGGCGGCGGGCTCGGGATCGCCTACACGTCCGAGGACGAGCCGCCCTCGGTCGACGCGTACGCCGAGGTCAAGGTGCGCGGCGTCGAGCGGGTCTTCGACCCGGTGCCGCGGATCCTGGTCGAACCCGGCCGCTCGCTGGTCGGCAACCCCGGCCTGACGATCTACACCGTCGGCACGGTCAAGGAGATCCCGGGCGTGCGCACCTACGTCGCCGTCGACGGCGGCATGTCGGACAACCTGCGGCCGATGCTCTACGGCGCGCGCTACGAGGCGCTCGTCGCCGACCGCGCCGGAGAGGCACCGGACGCGCCGGCGACGATCGCCGGCATGCACTGCGAGTCCGGCGACATCCTCGTTCGCGACGTCCTGCTCGCCCGCCCGCGGCCCGGCGACGTCCTCGTCACCCCGGCGACGGGGGCCTACGGTCACGCGATGGCGAACAACTACAACGGCGTGCCGCGGCCGCCGGTGATCTTCTGTGCGGGCGGCGACGCGCGCGTGGTCGTGCGCCGCGAGAGCTGGGACGACCTCATGGGCCGCGATGAGTGAGCCGGTGCGGATCGGCCTCCTCGGCCACGGCACCGTCGGCGGCGCCCTGCACGGGCTGATCGCCGACCGCGCCGGCGCGGTCGAGGCCTCCACCGGCCGCCGGCCCGAGGTCGCCGGGGTCCTGCGCCGCTCGGAGGGCGACTTCGAGGAGATCCTCGCCGGCAGCGACATCGTCGTCGAGCTGATCGGCGGCACCGACCCGGCCCGCGACTACGTGCTGCGGGCCCTGCGCGAGGGCAAGCACGTCGTCACCGCGAACAAGCAGCTGATCGCGCAGCACGGCGACGAGCTCTTCGACGCCGCGCGCGAGGCCGGCGTCCAGATCCGCTTCGAGGCGGCGGTCGCCGGGGTCGTCCCCGTGATCCGGGTGATCCAGGAGAGCCTGGCCGCGACCGAGATCGAGAAGGTCTTCGGGATCGTCAACGGGACGACCAACTTCATCCTCACCGAGATGGCGAAGACCGGCGCGGGCTACGACGAGGTCCTCGCCCGCGCCCAGCAGCTCGGCTACGCCGAGGCCGACCCCACCGACGACGTGAACGGGGCCGACGCCGCGGCGAAGATGGCGATCCTCGCCAGGCTCGCCTTCGGATCGCCGGTGGTGCTCGCCGACGTCGCCTTCGAGGGGATCGAGTCGGT
This sequence comes from Solirubrobacterales bacterium, assembly GCA_036375215.1. Classification (GTDB taxonomy): domain Bacteria; phylum Actinomycetota; class Thermoleophilia; order Solirubrobacterales; family 70-9; genus DASUSH01. Next base: position 4,755 of record DASUSH010000051.1, on the reverse strand, counting down.
GACGCCCGACGACCTCGCCTACGCGCGCGACCTCGGCCTCTCCCTGAAGCTGCTCGGCGTCGCCGAGCGGCGCGGCGAGCAGATCAGCGTGAGGGTCTTCCCCTGCTTCCTCTATGGCGGCCATCCGCTGGCGCCGATCGAGGGCCCCTTCAACGCGGTCATGGTCGAGGCCCCGGCGATCACCGAGATCACGATGTCCGGGCCCGGCGCGGGCGGGATCGAGACCGCCTCGGCGGTGCTCGGCGACATCGTCTCGATCGTCGCCGGCGAGGCGCCCGTGCACCAGCCGCGGGAGAAGATCGAGATCGCCCGCGACATCTCCTCCTCCTTCTACCTCCACCTCGAGGTCGCGGACGAGCCCGGCGTGCTGGCCCAGATCGCCGACGTCCTCGGACGCGCCGCGATCTCGGTCAAGTCGGTCGTCCAGCGCGGCCACGGCGACGAAGCCCGCCTCGTCATGGTCGTCCACGAATGTCCCGAGGACGCGTTCGCCGCCGCGGTGGCCGAGATCGCCGGGCTCGACTTCATGCGCGCCGAGCCCCGCGCGATCCGGGTGATCGAGGAAGAATTCGTCTAGGGCTGATGCCGCAGCCGCTGATCGAGCGCTACCGCGACCGGCTCACGCTGGAGCCCGGCGACCCCGTCGTGACCCTGAACGAGGGCTCGACGCCGCTGATCGAGGCGCCGGTGATCTCCGAGCGCGTCGGCGCGCGGGTGCTGCTCAAGGTTGAGGGCGCCAACCCCACGGGGTCGTTCAAGGATCGCGGGATGACGGTCGCGGTCTCGCGGGCGAAGGGAGCGGGCGCCGAGGCGGTGATCTGCGCGTCCACCGGCAACACGGCGGCGAGCGCCGCCGCCTACGCGGCGCGCGGCGGGATGCGCGGGGCGGTGATCGTCCCCGAGGGCAAGATCGCCGCCGGCAAGCTCGCCCAGGCGCTGATCCACGGCGCCCGGGTGATCGCGCTGCGCGGCAACTTCGACGACGCCCTGCGGATCGTCCGCGAGCTCGCCGCCAAGCACCCGATCGAGCTCGTGAACTCGGTCAACCCCTACCGGATCGAGGGCCAGAAGACCGCCGCCTACGAGGTCTGCGACGAGCTCGGCGCGGCCCCCGACGCGCTCTGCATACCGGTCGGCAACGCCGGCAACATCACCGCCTGGTGGGCGGGCTTCGGCGACTACGGCGCGGCCCCGTCCCTGTTCGGGTTCCAGGCAGAGGGCGCCGCGCCGCTCGTCCACGGCCACCCGATCTCCAAGCCGGAGACGATCGCTTCCGCGATCCGGATCGGCAACCCGGCGCGCTGGGAGGAGGCGATGGACGCCGTGACCGCCTCGCGCGGGCGGATCGCGGCGGTCTCGGACGACCAGATCCTCGACGCCTACCGGTTCCTCGCCGACCACGAGGGCGTCTTCTGCGAGCCCGCCTCGGCCGCCTCGGTCGCCGGCCTCCTCGCCCACGGCGCCCCCGGGCCCGACGGGGAGCCGACCGGTGGCACGATCGTCTGCGTCCTCACCGGCCACGGCCTGAAGGACCCGGACACCGCGCTCGGCAAGGCGCCCTCGGTGCTCCGCGCCGAGGCGGACCTCGCCGCGGTCGAGAAGCTCGTCTTCGACTGAGCTCCGCGGGTCCCGGGTCCCCGTCAGGAGGGACGTTGGCCGCAAAGCGTTGCTCACAGCATCGGTTCGCGGCCAACGTCCGGATCGCGACATTCCGCGCGCCTCTCGCGCGCCGAGCCGAGCCACCGTTCCGGCATGTGCGGGAGCGCGATCTCGAGGCTGCTCACCAGCCTGGTGGCGCCCCCTGCGTGCGCGGTCTGCGCTGCCCCCTGCCCCTCGTCCGTCGTCCTCTGCGCAACCTGCGAGCGCGCCCTCGCCCGCGGCGCCGGCCGCCGCCTCCGGGTCGGCGGCGTCGACTCGGCCTGGGCCGCGCGGCCCTACGAGGGCGTCGCCCGGGACCTCGTCGCCGCGGTCAAGTTCCGCCGGCTCGTCCCCGCGGCGCGCCGCGCCGCCGCCCTGATCGCGGGCGAAGCGCCGGCCGGGCAGCTCGAGGGGACGCTGGTCCCGGTCGCCGCCGATCCGCTGCGCGCCGCGTGGCGCGGCTTCGACCCGGCCGAGTGCCTCGCCGGAGAGCTCGCGCGCGCCTGCGGGCTGCCGCTCGCCGGCTGCCTGGCCCGCGGCCACCACCGCCGGCAGGTCGGGCGCAGCCGCCGCGAGCGGCTCGCTTCGCCGCCGCGGCTGCGGGCCGCCGGCGCGGTGCCGGCGTCGGCGGTCCTCGTGGACGACGTGAGCACGACCGGCGCGACGCTCGCCGCAGCGGCGGCGGCGCTGCGGGAGGCGGGGTGCCGCCGGGTCCGCGCGGTTGTGCTGGCATCGGCCCCGGCGTAAGATCGCGAGTCCAAGCTGCAACTTCGACGAGGAGGTCGCGATGCGGATCGAGATCAGGGGACGCAACGTCGAGGTCACCGACGAGCTTCGGGAGCACGTTCACAAGCGCTTCGCCCGCATCGGCCGCCAGCTCTCCGACCTCGCCCGGCTCGAGGTCGAGCTGATGGAGGAGCGCAACCCCTCGATCCGCGACAACCAGGTCTGCGAGGCCCACCTCCACGTGAAGGGCGCGCACCTGACGGCGACCGAGGCCTCGCCGGAGATGCTGGGCTCGATCAAGGCCTGCTCCGAGGACGTCGCCCGCCAGGTGAAGCGCAACCGCGAGCTCCGCCGCCGCCGCTGGCAATCCCGCCGGCGGGCCGCCCGGCTTCGCGGCCGCGCCGCGTAGATCGCTTTACGAGCGGCGAAGAGGCCCTTCGCTACGCTCAGGTGAGTGGCTAAGGGGCTGATCGATCGCGCTCTTCGCCTGGGCGAGGGGCGCAAGTTCAAGGAGCACGAGAACCGGGTTTCCGCGATCAACGCGGTCGAGCCCGAGATGGAGCTGCTCGACGACGCCGAGCTGCTCGCCGAGGCGAACGCCCTGCGCGAGCGCGCCGGGAACGGCGAGCCGCTCGACGACATGATCCCCGAGGCCTTCGCGCTCTGCCGCGAGGCCGCCCGCCGCACGATCGGCCAGCGCCATTTCGACGTCCAGCTGATCGGCGGCATGGTCCTCAACTCGGGGTCGATCGCCGAGATGAAGACCGGCGAGGGCAAGACCCTGACCGCGACGCTGCCGGTGTTCTTGAACTCGCTGGGCGGCCAGAACGTCCACGTGGTCACCGTCAACGACTACCTCGCCCGCCGCGACGCGATGTGGATGAAGCCCATCTACGACGCGCTCGGGGTGAAGGTCGGGGTGATCCAGGACACCGACCTTCAGACCGACCCGCAGCGCCGCCACCGCGCCTACGAGGCCGACGTCGTCTACGGCACCAACTCCGAGTTCGGGTTCGACTACCTGCGCGACAACATGGCCCAGTCCCTCGAGGCCTGCTACCAGCGGGGCCACGGCTTCGCGATCGTCGACGAGGTCGACAACATCCTGATCGACGAGGCCCGGACCCCACTGATCATCTCGGGCCAGCCCGAGCAGGCGGCCGAGACCTATTACACCTTCGCCCGCCTCGCCAAGACGATGGTCGGCGAGGAGATGAAGACCAAGCTGAAGTCGCTCGGTGAGAACAAGGACACCTCCGAGGCCGAGTACGACTACGAGTACGACGAGAAGCACAAGACGGTCGCCCCGACCGAGCGCGGCGTCCACACCGCCGAGCAGTTCCTCGGGGTCGAGAACCTCTACATCTCCGAGCACGGCACGCTCGTCAACCACCTGATCCAGGCGCTCAAGTCCGAGTCGCTCTACAAGCGCGACAAGGACTACGCCGTGATCGACGGCCAGGTGATGATCATCGACGAGTTCACCGGCCGCATCCTCGAGGGCCGGCGCTGGTCCGAGGGCCTGCACCAGGCGATCGAGGCGAAGGAGGGCGTCTCGATCCGCGCCGAGAACCAGACGCTGGCGACGATCACGCTCCAGAACTACTTCCGCCTCTACGAGAAGCTCAGCGGGATGACGGGCACCGCGCTCACCGAGGCCCAGGAGTTCATGAAGATCTATGAGATGACGGTGATCGAGGTCCCGACCAACGTGCCGATGATCCGCGACGACCAGAACGACCTGATCTACAAGACCAAGGCCGGCAAGTGGAAGGCGCTCGTCAACGAGATCACCGAGCGCAACCAGAAGGGCCAGCCCACGCTCGTCGGCACGGTCTCGGTCGAGACCTCGGAGATGCTCTCCGAGCAGCTCAAGCGCCACGGCGTCGAGCACGTCGTCTTGAACGCGAAGCCCGAGCACGCCCAGCGCGAGGGCGAGACCGTGGCCCAGGCGGGCCGCATCGGCGCCGTCACGATCGCCACCAACATGGCCGGGCGCGGCGTCGACATCAAGCTCGGCGGCGACCCCGAGCAGATGGCGATGCACGCGCTCAAGAAGACCGGGATCTCGCCCGGCGACGAGGGGTACGAGGAGGCGCTCGCCGACGTCCTCCCGGAGTTCGAGGAGAAGACGGCGGCGGAGCGCGAGCAGGTGCTCGAGGCCGGCGGCCTCTACATCCTCGGAACCGAGCGCCACGAGTCACGGCGGATCGACAACCAGCTCCGAGGCCGCTCCGGCCGTCAGGGCGACCCGGGCGAGTCGCGCTTCTTCCTCTCCGGCCAGGACGACCTCGTCCGCCTGTTCGCCGGCGACCGGATCTACAACATCCTCGACAAGTTCGGCACCGAGGACGAGGAGGGCCACGAGGAGCCGATCGAGGCCGGCATCCT
>DASUSH010000050.1:0-13256 GCA_036375215.1 Solirubrobacterales bacterium | reverse complement strand
CGGTCGGCCCTCGGGCCCGATCACGGTCGTGTGGAGCGCCTGGTAGAGGTTCGACTTCGGCGTGGCGACGAAGTCCTTGAAGCGGCCGGGCAGCGGCTTCCAGATCGCGTGGATGATCCCGATCGCGCCGTAGCAGTCCTTGACCGAGTCGACGATCACCCGCATCGCGGTGAGGTCGTAGATCTCGTTGAACTCGCGCCCCTTCTTCGTCATCTTCGAGTAGATCGAGTAGAAGTGCTTGGCGCGGCCGGAGATCGTCGCCTCGATCCCGACCTTGTCCAGCTCGTTGGTGAGGAACCGGCCGGCGCCGGCCACGTAGTTCTCGCGCTCGGTCCGCTGCTGGGAGACCAGCTTCTTGATCTCCGAGTACTTGCGCGGGTGCAGGGTCGCGAAGGCGAGGTCCTCGAGCTCCCACTTGATCGCGTGGATCCCGAGCCGGTGCGCGAGCGGCGCGTAGATCTCGAGCGTCTCGCGCGCCTTCTCGAGCTGCTTCTGCTTCGGCAGCGCGCCGAGCGTGCGCATGTTGTGGAGCCGGTCGGCGAGCTTGATCAGGATGACCCGCACGTCGGCGGCCATCGCGACCATCATCTTGCGGTAGTTCTCGGCCTGGCTCTCGTCGCGCGACTGGAAGGTGATCCCGGTGAGCTTGGTTACACCGTCGACGAGCCGGGCGATCTCGTCGCCGAAGGTCTCGCGGACCTCGTCCAGGCTCGCCGAGGTGTCCTCGACGGTGTCGTGCAGGAGCGCGGCGCAGAGCGTGTCGGTGTCGAGGCGCAGGCCGGCGCAGATCTTCGCCGTCTCGAGCGGGTGGACGATGAACTCCTCGCCCGACTTCCGGCGCTGGTCGGCGTGGCGGTCGTTGGCGAAAGCGAAGGCGCGCTCGAGCGACTCGCGCGCGGCGGGCTCGCCGTTCACGGTGCCGTGCTCGGTCGCGACGGCGAGCAGGTCGCCGAGCATGGCGCGGTGCTCCTCGGAGAGCTCCGCGGTGATCGCGTCGGGCGGCGCGGGCGCAGCGCCGTCCGCGTCGGGCGAGAGCCCGACCTTCGTCCGTTCCGCTAGCGCTGCTTCTTGTTGTTCAGGAATCGCTTGCCCTCCTCGTGGCGGGCGCGGTAGGCCCGGAAGGACGCCGATCGCTCGAGATCCCTCGCCACCGAGGATACGACTCCGAGGGAGCGCGATGTGCGCTTTCGAGCCCACTCGACGAGACCGAGGTCGGTGAGCACGCGGGCGCTCCGAGCGGCGATCCGGGCACTCGCCGGGCGGCGCTCTCCGCCGGCGAGCGCGACGAGCAGGTCCTCGCCCGCGAGCTCGCCGCCGGCGGCGAGCGTCGCCTCGCGCAGCGCCCGGAAGCTCGCGGCGAGCACCGGGCGCAGCGGCCATTGCGAATCGTGCACGCGGAGCGCCAGCTCGAGCTCGGGCCCGCCCCAGGCGAGGTGCAGGTAACCCTCCCCCCTGCCGGCGAGCGACTCGAGCTCGGCGAACGGCGGCGGGTCGACGACGACGACGTGCTCGAAGGGCTCGGCGAGCCGGGGCGAGAGCTCGAGCGCGCCCCAGTCGGCGAGCGCGAGCCCGCGCCCGCTCGTGGTGAGCGCGCCCACCCGGTCCTCCATGGGCGCGGCGGCGCAGCGCCCGCAGGCCAGCACGGCCTCCCCGCCACCGAAGCGGGCCGGGTCGGCCGCCGACTCGGCGAGCCCGCGGCGGCGGGCGACGTCGGCGCAGATCGCGAGCACGCTCGTCCCGGTCGAGAGCAGGCCGGCGATGCAGGCCACGGGCGAGTCACCGAGCCGATCGACCACGGTGCGGGCCGAGGGGCCCGATGGGCGCGGTGGCGCGGCCTCCAGGTCGGCCCGCATCTCGGCGTCGAAGAGCCGCCACCATTCCTCCGCCCCGGCGGCGGTCGAGCAGGCCGGCCCATCCGCGGCCCGCGGAGCCTCGCCGCCGAGCCCGGGCGCCTGCCCGTAGAGCTCGGAGAGGACGACCCGGGGCTCGACCGCGCCGTTCCAGTGGTTGAGCTCGAGCTTCACCGCGACGTCGAGCGGCCCGCCGGCGGCGGCGCGGTCGAGCTCGCCGTTGACGCCGAAGGCGACCCCGAGCGCCCGCCGCGCCCCGCTCTGCAGGCTGAAGCGCGCGTGGCGGCCCTCCTCCCCCATCGGCCGCACGTCGCGGACGCGGGCGGCGGGGACGAGCAGCCTCGGCTCGGGGTTCCCCTTGCCGAACGGCGCGAGGCGCTCGAGCTCCTCGGCGACCGGGAGCCCGAGGCTCTCGCCGCCGACGATCGCGTCGACCGGCTGGGAGCGGACCAGGTCCGCCGGCGTCAGGACCGACGCGGCGTGCTCGGCGAAGGCGGCCCGGAAGGCGGCCACGTTCTCGGCGCGGACCTCGAGCCCGGCGGCCGCGCGGTGGCCGCCGAAGCGCTCGAGGTGCTCCGAGCACGCCTGGAGGCCGGCGAGGAGGTCGAAGCCGGGGATGCTGCGCCCCGACCCCCGGCCGCGCCCGTCGGCGTCGAGGCCGATCACGATCGAGGGCCGCCAGTGGAGCTCGACCATCCGCGAGGCGACGATCCCGACCACGCCCGGGTGCCAGCCCTCGCCGGCGATCACGACGGCGGGCGCCTCGCGGTCCTCGCCGGGGAGCGCGGCGAGCGCGCTCTCGGCGCCCGCGAGGGCCTCCCGCTCGGCGAAGCGGCGCTCGCTGTTGGCGCGGTTCAGCTCCTCGGCGATCGCCTCGGCGCGGTCGGGGTCCGAGGTCAGCATCAGCTCGACCCCGGCGTCGGCGCGGTAGAGCCGGCCGGCGGCGTTGATCCGCGGCGCCAGGCGGAACGCGAGGTCGCCCTCGTCGAGGCGCTCGATCTCGCAGCCCGCGGCGGCGATCAGCGCTCGCAACCCGAGCCGCTGGCCGCGGCGCGCCTCGGCCAGGCCCTCACGGACGAGGGCCCGGTTCTCGCCCCGCAGGGGGACCAGGTCGGCGACCGTGGCGAGCGCGACCAGGTCGAGGTCGGACACGTCGGCGGCGTCGATGCCGGCTCGCTCGCGCAGCGCCGACGCGAGCTTGTAGGCGACCGCGGTCGCGCAGAGCTCGCCGAAGGGGTAGCCGGAGAGGCGCGGGTGCAGGATCGGGCACTCCGGCAGGCGCTCGCCGGGCTCGTGGTGGTCGGTGACGATCACCTCGAGGCCGAGCTCGCGCGCGAGCGCGACCTCGTCGGGGCAACCGACCCCGCAGTCGACGGTGACGAGCAGCCGGGTGCCGGCCGCGGCGAGCCGCCGGACGGTGGCGGCGGAGAGCCCGTATCCGTCGGCGAGCCGGTCGGGGATGTACCAGTCGCACTCGGCGCCGGCATCGCGCAGGGCGGCGACGAGGATTGCGGTCGAAGCGACCCCGTCGGTGTCGTAGTCCCCGTGGACGGTGACCTTGAGCCCGGCCCCGGCGGCGGCGAGCAGGCCCTCGACGACCTCCTCCATCGCGTCGAACTCGAACGGGTCGTGGGTCTCCGCGGCCGCGAGGAAGTCGCGGGCGGCCACCGCGGTGCGGTATCCGCGCCGCACCAGCATCATCGCCACGGGCTCCGAGACGCCGAGCTCGGCCGACAGCTCGCGCACCTCCCGGTAGGAGCAGGGCTCGATCGTGAATGCTGTGCGCGCTGCGGATGCCGCCACCCCTCCAATTAAGTGCGGGGCCCGGACGGAATCGCTCCCCCGCGTCTACGCTGATTGCGGGACCGCACCGCGACCGGAAGGGCGCCCGCGGCCGCCTGGCCGACGCCACGGTCGAGGAGGATCGCGGCGAGCCCCTCCGGATGGCTGAGCCGCCCCCCGGATGAGGTACGGGGTCTGACCCCCGCGCCTAGGCCGCCCTCGCCTCGTTGCGCGCGCCGATCGCGTAGACCGCGGCGAGGCCGAGGAGCGTCCCCGGGATCGCGGCGAGCAGGGTGACGATGTCGGTGTTGCCGAGCGTGTCGCCGCTCGCGCTGTAGTAGATGAAGCCGGTGATCATCGCCCCGACCACCGCGCCGAGGAAGGCGCCGACGATCCCGCCCCAGAAACGGTCGGGGACGAACACCGTGAAGTGCCAGAGCGCGACGCCGACCGTGAACCAGACCAGGGCGGCCATCAGACGATCGGCCGCAGGTCGAGGACGCAGGACGCGAGTTGTGCGATCGGCGGGAGGTCGCTCATCGGTGCCTTCCGTGCTTGCGGCGGCGCTTCTGGTGGCGAGCGCGGCGCTGGGCGCGGCGGGCGGCCTTGGCGCGCTCCTCCTCCGACTGACCGGCGCCGACCAGCTCCTCCTGCGAGGCCTCCTCGCCCGCGCCCGTCGGGGGCGTGGGCTCGGCGGGCCGCGGCTCGGCATCGGCCTCGGCGCCGTTGCCCCCGTCGCGGCCGTCGCCGGCGCCGATCACCTCGGGCGGGCCCGGCCGGCGCGGGGAGTCGTCGGTGAAGCCGGTCCCCGAGCGCCCGGGCTCGCCGCCCTCCTCGCGCTCGGCCTCCTCGTCCAGCTTCGCGACCACGTTCTCCTCGGGGAACGCCGGGACCCGGCCCATCGCCTCCTCGATCACCCGGCGGCGGGCGCGGTAGCCGGGCTCGCGCTCCTTCCAGGCGGTGAGCACCGGCGAGGCGATGAAGATCGACGAGTACGTACCGGAGGCGACGCCGACGAGCATCGCGAGGGCGAACGACTGCAGGGTCTCGCCGCCGAAGACGAGCAGCACCCCGATCAGGAAGACCGTCGAGAGACCGGTGATCAGGGACCGGGTGAGCACCTCGCTCATCGAGCGGTTGACGATCTGGGAGAACGCGGCCCGCGGCAGGCGCGGGACGTTCTCGCGAACGCGGTCGAAGACGATCACGGTGTCGTAGAGCGAGTAGCCGAGGATGGTCAGGAAGGCGGCGACGGTTCCACTCGACACCTCCGCGCCGATGATCGAGTAGACGCCGGCGGTGATCAGGAGGTCGTGGATCACGGCGATCATCACCGGCACCGCGTACTTGGCCTCGAACCGGATCGCCATGTAGCCGGCGATCAGGAGCAGCGAGAAGACGACCGCGAGCACCGCGCTGCGCGCGACCTGCTCGCCGAAGGTCGGCCCGATCGTCGTCTCCTGGAAGGCGTCGCCGCCCTCGGCGATCCCGAACGAGTCGACCAGGGCCGGGCGGATCTCGGCCGCCTCGGTCGGGGTGAGCTCGCCCTGGATCTGGACGACGTTCTCGCCGAGGTCGGGGTCCTCGACGTCCTGGATCTCGGCCGTGTCGGCGTTCGGGACGCCGGCGTCGCCGAGCGCCGCGCGCACGTCGTCGACGGTCGCGGGCTCCTCGAGGCTGGCCTTGATCCGCGTGCCCGACTCGAAGTCGATACCGAGGTTGAGGCCCTCGGTCGCGAAGGCGATCGCCCCCACCGCGAGGATCACGCCCGACATCGAGAAGAAGTACCTGGAGGCGCCGGTGAAGTCGAAGTGCCAGCGGACCCGCTGCTCCGTCGAGGCGCCGAGCAGCTTCGGCGAGCGCAGCCAGCGCGCGCGGCCGAACACGCCGAGCACCGCCTGCGTGAAGACGACCGCGGTGAACAGGGAGGCGATCGTCCCTACGCCGAGCGTGAAGGCGAACCCCTTCACCCCCGAGGTCGCGAGCACGAACAGGATGAAGGCCGTGATCAGGGTGATCACGTTCGCGTCGATGATCGTCCCGATGCCCTTGCGGTAACCCTCGGCGATCGCCGAGGCCATCGATCGCCCGGCCCTCGCCTCCTCCTTTATTCGCTCGAAGATGACGATGTTCGAGTCCGCGGCCACGCCGATCGTGAGGATCAGCCCCGCGATGCCCGGCAGGGTCAGCGTGATCGGGATCAGCTCGATCAGCGCGTAGAAGAAGAGCGAGTAGACGAGCAGGCCGAGGCCGGCGATGACGCCGAGGACGCGGTAGTAGGCGATCAGGAAGGCGAGGACGATCAGGAGCCCGGCGAGGCCGGCCTTGAGCCCCTGGTCGAGCGCCTCCTCGCCGAGCGTCGCCGAGACGGTCGACTGGCTGATCAGCTGGAGCTCGATCGGCAGCGCGCCGATCTTCAGGAACTCGGCGAGGTCCTGCGCCTCCTCGAGGTCGAAGCTGCCCGAGATCTGGGCGCCGCCGCGGCCGTCGATGCCGGCGGGGTTCTCGACGAAGTTGATGATCGGCCGGGTGACGACCTCGTTGTCGAGCACGATCGCGAAGTGGTCGGAGTACTGCGAGGCCTGCTCGGCGGAGACCACGCCGGGGGGCGCCTCGGCGCGCCCGCGCTCGGCGATCGCCCTGGTCACCTCCTCGAACTTCGGCCGGCCCTCGTCGGTGAAGTCGAAGGTGACGTTGGGGACCTGGGCGCCCTGCTGCTCGTAGTTCTGCTCGGGGTTCGTGATGTCGAAGCCCGAGAGCGCCGGCCGGTCGCTCAGGACGAAGTATTCCTGCGGGCCGGTCGCGGCCTCGTCGGTCTCGGTCTCCGGGTCGTCCTGGACCTGCGGCTCGGAGACGACGATCGTGCCCTGCGGCACCTCGATGATCTCCGAGTTCGGCGGCTGCTCCTCGCCGGGGAACTCGAGGAAGAGGTCCGTCTTCTTCTGCTCGGGCCCGGCCAGGGGCTCGAGCGAGTCCGAGTCGAAGAGGTAGTAGCGCGGCCCGGTCGTCGTGCAGTCGTCCTCGAAGCACTCGGGCTTCTGCTTCGAGGCCGCGCGGACGGCGTCGATCTGCCGGTTGTAGCCGGCCTCGTCGGCCGGGGTCGACTCCGGCACGTCGGGGTTCGGGATGACGTTCGGCGCCCAGTCGTAGAGGAAGAGCTGCGCGGTCGTGCCGACCTGGGCGATCGCCCGCTCGGCGTTCTGGACGTCCGGCAGCTGGACCGTGATGCCCTGCTCGCCCACCCTGGCGATCTCCGGCTCGGAGACGCCGAGGGCGTCGGTCCGGTCGCGGATGATCTCGATCGCGCGGCCGACGTCCTCGGAGTCGATCTGGTCGTTCTGCGGGGTCGGCCGCGCCTCGTAGACCAGCTCGGTGCCGCCGCGCAGGTCGAGCCCCAGCCGCGTCTCCTTGCTCAGGATCACGAGAAGGCTCGCGATCACGAGCCCGACGACGAACAGCAGGATGAAGAGGTTGCGGCGGCGCGAGCCCATCTGGGTGGGCGACCTTACTCCGGGGTCAGGACCAGGAGCATCCCGCCGTCCTCGTCATAGGCGGGGAAGACGTCGGCCACGGCCTCGGCCGGCAGGTCGCCCTCGGCGTGCAGGGCGACGCGCTTGCCGAGCGAGCGCACGCCCCACTCGAGCGTGGTCTCGATCGGATCGGTCTCGCCGTCCTTGTTGGTGTCGGCGGCCGTGCCGCCGTCGCCCGGGTCGATCCACTCGAGGCCGAGGACGTCCTGCACCGGCCGGCCGATCACGTCGGTGGTCTTCAGGCCGGTGAGCTCGAAGCTGCCGCGGCCGGCCTCGATCACGCGCGCGTCGGCGTCGCACGCGAAGAAGGCCGCGTCCGGCGCCGGGTAGTAGTCGTCGAGGAGCTCGAAGACGAAGCTCGAGCCGCACTTCGAGCAGCCCTTCGGGCGCGAGGACAGGCCCGCCGTGCGCTCGGACGAGAGCTCCCGGTTCCCGCAGCTCGGGCAGATGAAGAAGGGCACGGCGGCAGGTTAGCGAGGGAAGTCTTGGCGCCGGCTAAACGCGCCCGCCCGCGAACAGGCGGCTTTCGTGCCTAGAACAGGCTGGCGGCCCGCTCGGGCACGGCGATGCCGAGGTGCTCGAACGTCCGCGGGGTGGCGACGCGGCCGCGGGGGGTGCGCTTGATGAAGCCCTGCTGGAGCAGGTAGGGCTCGTAGACGTCGGCGATCGTGTCGCCCTCCTCGTCGATCGCGGCCGCGAGCGTCGAGAGCCCGACCGGGCCGCCGGTGAAGCGCACGGCGATCACCTCGAGCAGGGCGCGGTCGCGACGGTCGAGGCCCGCGGGGTCGACCTCGAGGAGGTCGAGCGCCTCAGCGGCGATCCCCCCCGTGATCCGGCCGGTCCCGCGCACCTCGGCGAAGTCGCGGACCCGCTTCAGCAGGCGGTTGGCGACGCGCGGGGTGCCGCGCGCGCGCTCGGCGATCGTGTGCTCGCCGCCGTCGTCGATCTCGACGCCGAGGATCCCGGCCGAGCGGGTGATGATCGTGGCCAGGTCCGCGGGGTGGTAGTGCTCGAGGCGGTGGGCGACGCCGAAGCGGTCGCGAAGCGGGGCGGTCAGGAGCCCCTCGCGGGTGGTGGCGCCGATCAGGGTGAAGGCCGGGATCGGCAGCGAGACCGTGCGCGCGCCCGCGCCCTGGCCGAGGACTACGGGGAGCTGGCGCTCCTCCATCGCCGGGTAGAGCGTCTCCTCGATCGCCCGGTTCAGGCGGTGGATCTCGTCGATGAAGAAGACCGAGCCGGGCTCGAGCGTGGTCAGGAACGAAGCGACGTCGGCCTTGCGCTCGAGGGCGGGGGCGGCCGTGACGACGATCGGTGCGCCCATCTCGGCCGCGACGATGTGCGCGAGCGAGGTCTTGCCGAGCCCGGGCGGGCCCGAGAGCAGGACGTGGTCGAGCGGCTCGCCGCGGCGCTTGGCGGCCTCGATGAAGACGGCGAGCTGGTCGGTCACCTGCCGCTGGTTGATGAACTCCTCGAGCGTCGGCGGGCGCAGCGAGCGGTCGAGCTCGTCCTCGCCAGTCCGCGCGGCGCTCGCCTCGATCACCTCGATCTCGCCCTCGGGGTCGATGCCGCCGTCCCCGAACGCCGGATCCCGCTCGATCGTCATCGCGCCCCGGCCGCCTCGCGGAGCGCGGTGGCGACGAGCTCCTCCGCGGCCGCGTCGTCGCCGGCGCTCGAGGCGGCCGCGTCGAGCAGCTGCTCCGCCTCCGCGGGGGTGTAACCGAGCCCGAGCAGGCCCTCGCGGGCCTCCGAGCGCGCGTCCCCGCCCCCGGCGGGTGCGGCGGCGGCGATCTCGGCCTCGTCGCCGACCTTGTCCTTGAGCTCGACGATGATCCGCTCGGCGGTCCGCTTGCCGATCCCGGGGGCCGCCTGGAAGCGCTTCGAGTCCCCGGTCGCGATCGCGCGCCTCAGCTCGCGCGGGGCCCCGCCGGAGAGCACCGCCATCGCGACCTTGGGCCCGACGCCGGAGACCGAGGTCAGGGCGAGGAACAGGTCGCGCTCCTCCTCGCTGGCGAAGCCGTAGAGCGAGAGCGAATCCTCGCGGGCGACGAGATGGGCGTGCAGCGTCGCGCCCCGCCCCGCGGCCGGCACCGACTTGAGGGTCTCCGCCGACACCGCGAGCCGGTAGCCGACGCCCTGCGCGTCGACGACGACGTGGTCCGGCCGCCGCACGAGCACCTTGCCCGACACCGAGGCGATCACCGGGCGCTCGGCCCCTGGGCGGCGGTCACGGCCGCCGAATGGCTGCCCGAGCCCGCGGCCGCGGCGACCCCGTCCGGCATCGCGCGGGGGCGGGCGTGGCCGGCGTGGCAGATCGCGACGGCGAGCGCGTCGGCGGCGTGGTCGGACTTGGGCGGCTCGGGCAGCCGCAGGAGCGAGGCGACCATCTGCTGGACCTGGCGCTTGTCGGCGCCGCCATGGCCGCAGACCGCCATCTTCACGGCCTGGGGCGTGTAGTCGAAGCAGCGGGCGCCGCTCTCGGCCGCGGCGAGCATCGCGACCCCGCGCGCCTGGCCGACGCCGATCGCCGAGCGCACGTTCTTGCCGAAGTAGAGGTCCTCGAGCGCGACCGCCTCGGGCTCGTGCCAGCGGATCAGCTCGGCGACCGAGCGGTGGATCCGCGCCAGGCGCTGCTCCGGCGGCTCGCCCGGGGGAGCCTCGATCACGCCCCCGTCGACCGCCGCCAGGCGGCTTCCCTCCAGGCGCACGACACCGAAGCCGGTGTGGGCGAAGCCGGGGTCGATGCCCATCACGACCATCATCACCCAACCCATTCTGCGGTCGGGACCGGATGCCTTCCTTGGGGCCCTCAGGGAGAGCGCCTGACCCCATCCCCTAATCGGCGGGGCGTCCCACGGGCCACTCCGTGAAGGATTGTGCGGGCCAGAGCCCCCACAACCCTTCGCAAGTTGCCGCCAACGCCCCGTCCCTGCTCTCTCAGGCCGCGGCCTGCTCCAGCAGCTCGGCGGGGATGTCGAAGTTGGCGTGCACGGCGTCGACGTCGTCGTGGTCGTCGAGCGTCTCCATCAGGCCCACGAGGCGGCGGGCCTCGGCCTCGTCGGTGATCTCCACCACGGTCTTCGGGTCCATCGCGAGCTCGGAGGACTGCACCTCGACGCCCTCGGCCTCGAGCGCCTCCCGGACCGCCACCAGGTCGGAGGGGTCCGAGGTCACCTTGATCAGGTCGCCGTCGGCGCCGACGTCGTCGGCGCCGGCGTCGACCGCGGCGATCAGGTCGTCCTCGTCGTAGCGCTCGCCGTCCACGAGCACGACGCCCCGCTTCTCGAACACGTAGGCGACCGAGCCCGGCTCGCCGAGGCTGCCGCCGCTCTTCTCGAAGGCGTGCCGGATCTCGGAGCCCGAGCGGTTGCGGTTGTCGGTGAGCGCCTCGACCAGGATCGCCGCGCCGCCCGGCCCGTAGCCCTCGTACACGACGCGCTCGATCGCCTCCGCCCCGGTCCCGGCGCCGGTGCCGCGATCGACCGCCCGCTGGATGTTGTCCTTGGGCATCGAGGCGTCGCGCGCCTTTTGGATCGCGGTGGCGAGCGTCGGGTTGCCGTCCGGGTCTCCCCCGCCCTCACGCGCCGCGACCGTGATCGCGCGCGCGAGCTTCGTGAACTGCTTCCCGCGCTTCGCGTCGGTCGCGGCCTTCTTGTGCTTGATCGACGCCCATTTCGAGTGTCCGGCCACGCCCGGATCTTATGTGGAGCGCACCGCAACTCCTCGCTCACGGGTGGGTTTTGTGGTCGGGACGTCTTCAGGCGGGATCAAAAGCAGGAGGACTTCCCAGGAGGGATGCGTGACGCGGCGGTGGTCGGATGGTTGGCCGGCCGCCGCCGCCGTCTGTGCGGGGCCGGACCCCGAAGCGGGACACGTCGGCGACCTGTCCCTTTGGGGTCAGACCCCTCAGGTGGCAGGTCGACCTGTCCCTTTGGGGTCAGACCCCTTTTTGAGGGTCAGACCACGAACTTGCCGTCTTCCTCGAGCAGCTCGCCGTCGACGGTGATCTTGCCGCCGCGGCGCAGGTCGCAGATCATGTCCCAGTGGACGGCCGAGTCGTTCGTGCCGCCGGTCTCGGGGTAGCTCTTGCCGACGGCGAGGTGGACGGTGCCCCCGATCTTCTCGTCGAGCAGGATCTCCTTGGTGCCCCGCTCGATGCCGTAGTTGGTGCCGATCCCGAGCTCGCCGAGGCGCCGGGCGCCGTCGTCGGTGTCGAGCATCTTGATCAGGAACTCCTCGCCGCGCTCGGCGCGGGCGTCGACGACCTTGCCGCCCTCGAACCGCATCCAGACACCCGCGACCTCGCGGCCGGAGACCGCGCTCGGCAGGTGGAAGGTGATCTCGCCCTCGGTCGCGTCCTCGACCGGGCCCGTGAAGAATTCGCCGTCGGGCATGTTGTGCTTGCCGTCGGCGGCGATGAAGGTCCGCTCCGCGATCCCGAGCCTGATGTCGGTGCCGGGCCCGGTGATGTGGACCTCCTCGCGGCCCTGGATCCAGTCCCGCAGGCGCTCGACCTCCTCCGACTGCTTGCGCCACGCGGCGACCGGGTCGTCACGGTCGGCCAGGCAGGCGGCGAAGTAGAAGTCCGCGTAGTCGGCGAGGCTCATCTCGGCCTCGCCGGCGTAGGCGTGGGTCGGGAACAGGGTGAGCGCCCAGTTGTACTCCCCCTCGGCGGCGCGGGCCATCATCTTCTGCATCACCGGCTGCATCGCGCGCTGGCGGATCGTCTGGCGCTCGGGCGGGACCTGGGATAGGTCGCGGGTGTTGGCCGACGCCATCACCGCGATCCGGGCGTCGGCGTTCTCGGCCGCCCACTTCGAGACCGGCGAGACCCACTCGAGCTGCCGATCGGTCGCGTGCTTGAAGAACGCCGCCGACTGGCCCTCCATCGACATCGAGACGATCGGGTTGCCGCCGGCCTTCAGGACCTCCTCGTAAACGGCCTGGAGCAGGGGCTCGGCCGGCGCGCCGCCCTCGATCAGGCAGGTGTCGCCCTCCTGGATCGCGGTGGAGTAGTTGACGAGGATCCGGGCGAGGGCGTCTACTCGGGGATCGCGCATTGGCGCAGGCTAATCATCTGGCCTTTACAGCGCGCGGGTTACGTCAGGCACGTCGCCGCGAGCGCGGTGAGTCTGCGTCAGCGCTCCGGTAACGCGCGGGCGGCCGCGTCATTACTGTCGCCCCCGCCCTCCGCGCCCGCGATCGCCATGAAGAGGGCGTGCAGGCGGGTGTCGTCGGTGAGCTCGGGGTGGAACGAGCAGGCGAGCGTGCGGCCCTCGCGGACGACGACCGGGTGGCCGTCGTACTCGGCGAGGACCTCGACGCCGGGACCGTGCCCGGCCACCCATGGCGCTCGGATGAAGACCGCGCGCAGCGGCTCGGGGCCGAGGCCCTCCACCGCGAGGTCGTGCTCGAAGCTCTGGCGCTGGCGCCCGAAGGCGTTGCGCTCGGCGTCGATGTCGAGGAGGCCGAGGTGGGAGCGGTCGAGGACGATCATCCCGGCGCAGGTGCCGAGCAGGGCGCCGCCGCCGCGCGCGTAGCCGCGGATCGCCTCGTCGAGGCCGTCGCGCGCGAGGGCCTTGGTGATCGTCGTCGACTCGCCGCCCGGGATGACGAGGCCGTCGAGGCCCTCGAGCTGCTCGGGGACGCGGACCTCGATCGGCTGGGCGCCGAGCGACGAGAGCGCGCTCGCGTGGGCCTCGAAGCCCCCCTGCGCCGCGAGGACGCCGATGCGCTGGGTCACCAGCCGCGTTGCTGGAGCAGCTCGCCCGCCTCGGCGAGCTCGGTGATGTCGTCGCCGCGCATCGGCTCGCCGAGCTCGACCGACGCGGCGGCGACGCGCTCGGGGTCGGCGAAGTGGGTCGTCGCCTCGACGATCGCCCGGGCGCGGCGCTCGGGGTCCTCGGACTTGAAGATCCCCGACCCGACGAAGTTGCCCTCGGCGCCGAGCTGCATCATGAGCGCGGCGTCGGCCGGGGTGGCGATGCCGCCGGCGCAGAAGAGCGGCACGGGAAGGCGGCCGGCGGCTGCGACCTCGCGGACGACGTCGACGGGCGAGCGGAGCTCCTTCGCGGTCGCGGCGAGCTCCTCGGGGCCG